>JANPGL010000371.1:0-3030 GCA_031423915.1 Actinomycetes bacterium
TTCACCCCGCCCGACACGATCATGTCGCTGAAGCGGTCGGTGATGTACACGTACAAGACCGGATCGACGGTCATGGTGCCGACCCACTTCGCCCGTCTGCTGGCGCTGCCCGACGAGGTGAGGGCCAAGTACGACGTCTCGAGCATGCAGGTCGTCGCCCACACGGGCGCGGCCTGTCCCGTCGACGTGAAGCGGCGCATGATCGAATGGTTCGGCCCGGTGTTCGCCGACGCCTACGGCGCCACCGAGGTGGGCACCATCTGCTCGATCACGTCGCCCGAGTGGCTCGAGCATCCCGGCTCGGTCGGTCGCTGCATCCCGCCGTTCACGCGGGCGATCGTCCTCGACGACGAGGACAACGAAGTGCCCGCGGGCCAGGAGGGGCGCCTCTACTTCGAGGACTCGACCGGCCGCGGCGTGATCTACCCGAGCGATCCGGCCAAGACGGCATCGGCCAACCTGCGCCCGGGCGTGTTCACCATCGGCGAGATCGGCTACGTCGACCCCGACGGGTACGTGTACATCACCGACCGCTTCAGCGACATGATCGTGTCGGGCGGGGTGAACATCTACCCGGCCGAGGCCGAGCAGGTGCTCATCAACCATCCCGGCGTCGCCGACGTCGCGGTGATCGGCGTGCCCCACACCGAGATGGGCGAGGAGGTCAAGGCGCTCGTCGTGCCGGCCGACGCCGCGAACCCGCCGACGCCCGCCGAGTTGATCGCCTACTGCCGCGAGCACCTGTCGGGCTACAAGAGCCCGCGCACGATCGACATCGTCGACACGATCGGGCGCACCGCCATGGGCAAGCTGAACAAGAAGGCGCTGCGCAAGCCCTACTGGCCGAGTGACAGGACGATCGGATGACCGAACCGCTGGTGTTGATCGACGATCCGGCGCCGCACGTGAGGCGCTTCACGCTGAACCGACCGACGAAGCGGAACGCCTTGTCGAACGCGTTGCGGGGCGAGCTGTTCGCCGGGCTGCGCGCCGGTGACGCCGACCGCGAGGTGCGCGTGATGATCGTGCGGGGGAGCGGTCCGTGCTTCTCGGCCGGCTACGACCTGTCGCAGGACCCGAACGAGCCGCTGCCGTGGCCCATCTCGCGCGCCGACGGCGCGTGGGCCCGACACGTGCTCCACGGCTGGTTCGAGATGATGGACATGGCCACGCCGATCGTCGCCCAGGTGCACGGCTGGTGCCTGGCCGGCGGCACCGAGCTCGCCACGGCGTGCGACCTGGTGTACGTGGCCACGGACGCCCAGATCGGCTATCCGCCGGTGCGCCTGATGTCGAGCCCCGACATGGCCTGGCAGCCGTGGTTGCTCGGCATGCGGCGGGCGATGGAGGCCATGCTCACCGGCGACGCCATGAGTGGCACCGAGGCGGTGGCCGCCGGCTTCGCCAACCGGGCGTTCCCCGCCGCCGAGCTCGACGAGCGCGTGCTCGAGGTGGCCGCCCGCGTGGCCAAGGTCCCGGGCGACCTGCAGGCCATCAACAAGCGGGTCGTGCACCGGGCCATGGAGGCGATGGGCATGCGCGACGGCATGAAGGCCACGGCCGAGATCAACGCCCTGGGCTTCCACCAGCCCAGCTCCAGGGAGTACTTCGCGCAGCTGCGCACCAGCGTCACCGAGGCGCTGTCGGCGCGGGACGCCACGTTCGGCGACTACCGGGAGGGTGACGCATGACCGAGTTCCAGACGCTGCACTACGAGATCGTGAACCCGGGCGACGAGGGCATCGCCCGCGTCACGCTCGACCGTCCGGAGTCGCGCAACGCCCAGAACAAGCGCATGACCTACGAGATGAACGCGGCGTTCGACGACGCCTGCATCCGCACCGACGTGAAGGTCATCGTGCTCGACGCCAACGGGCCCCACTTCTGCTCCGGCCACGACATGCGTGACACCGAGTCGTTCAAGGAGTTCGACCGGGTCCAGCCCGTCGGCGGTTTCAGCCGCGAGGGCCAGGAAGGCCAGATGGCCTTCGAGGAGGAGCTGTACTTCGGCATGTGCTGGCGGTGGCGCAACTTGCCCAAGCCGCTCATCGCCGCCGCCCAGGGCAAGACCATCGCCGGCGGGCTCATGCTGCTCTGGGTGGCCGACCTGATCATCGCCGCCGACGACGCGTTGTTCAGCGACCCCGTCGTCGGCTTCGGGGTGAACGGCGTGGAGTACTTCGCCCACCCGTGGGAGTTCGGCGCCCGCAAGGCCAAGGAGCTGCTGTTCACCGGTGACTGGGTGACGGCGGCCGACGCCAAGGCGCTCGGCATGGTCAACCACGTGGTGCCCGCCGAGGAGCTGCACGACTTCACGCTCTCCATGGCGTCGCGCATCGCCAAGCGCCCGGGCTTCGCGCTGAAGCTGGCGAAGGAGAGCGTCAACCAGACCCTCGAGGCACAGGGTCAGTACACCGCGCTGCGCGCCGCCTTCTCGATCCAGCACCTGGCGCACGCCCACAACCGGGCGAAGTACGGGATGCCGACCGAGCCGCCGCAGAAGCGTCCGTCGTAGCTGCCGCCGTGGGCCGGGTGCCGGCCCGCGCCCACAGCCGTCGTCCGATCATCCGCCAACCCAGCCAGGCGACCAGGGCCAGCAGCACGGCGCCCCGGGCCGTGTCGGCCACGAACGCCCACGACCGCACCGCCGCCGGGTCGGGCGCTCCCGTGACCCAGTGCGGTCCGCCCCATGTGAGGTCGACGCCCATCGAGCCCCGGTCGGGGTTGAGCAGCCGCGCCCACAGTGACCAGCCGACGATGCGGCAGCCCGCGTACACGAACCAGGCGCGGTACAGCGCCGTCAGTGTCGTGGTCCGAAGGTGCCAGCGTCGCTGCAACCAGCCCCACAGCGGGTCGTTCGGGACGACCCGCTCCTCGAACCAGCGGCGCCGAAGCATCTCGAACGCGCTCAACCCGATGAGGAGCCACAGCACGTCCCACAGGCCGCCGAGACCGGAGTAGTAGGCGGCGGTGTCGGTGTAGCGGCCGACCTGCGCCGAGTAGACGTTCATGCCGATGGCGTACCGGCGC
>JANPGL010000372.1:0-13156 GCA_031423915.1 Actinomycetes bacterium
ATCGGTCGTGTGGGGACACTCGCAGGGCGGTGGCGCGGCGGCGTTCGCCGCCGAGCTGCAGCCCACCTATGCGCCGGAGCTCCTCGTCAAAGGGGCCGCCATCGGCGCCCCGGCCGCCGATCTCCTCGGGTTCACCGACCCGGCCACCGCCACGGCCACCGGCTCGGGCTTCCTCGTCATGGCCCTCGCCGGGTTCGCCGCCGCCTACCCCGACGTGTCGCTCGACAGGTTGCTCACCGCCGACGGGAAGGCCGCCGTGGCCCGCATCGGCACGGAGTGCAACGACCAGATCCAGTCGTCGCTCGCCGGCACGTCGGCCGCCACCCTGCTCCAACCGGGCGCCACGACCGACCCGGTGCTACTGGCGCACCTGAAGGACAACTCGGCCGGCTTCGTCGCCCCCGGCATGCCCGTGCTGCTCTACCACGGCGACGCCGACCAGATCGTTCCCGTTCAGTCCTCGAAGACGGTGCTCGACCGGTGGTGCGCCCTCGGGGCCAACGCGGCGCGCAAGGTGTACCCCGGCGCCGACCATGTGTCGGTCGTGCTCACCGCGGCGTTCGACATCGCCGCGTGGATCCAGGCGCGCCTCGGCGGTCAACCGGCCACGCCGACCTGCTGAACGGTCGCAGCGGCGCTACCCGCTGCGGCGGGCGGCGAGCAGCAGGAACATCGGCCGGTCGCGCTCACCCGCCCAGTCCGGATGCGCGTCGAGGTCCGCGACCGTGGGGCCGAACTCGACCATGTCCGTGAGGTCGAACCCGGCGCGCCGCAACGCTGCGACGTAGGTGGCGATGGTGCGGTGGAACTTCACGACCCCCGGCGCCAGCCACTCGGTCGTCCGTCGACCTTCGTCGAGGTAGCCGTCGACCGGCCACGTGCGCCCGCCACCTTCGTCCACCACGAAACGCGGCGTGGACGGCGCGGTGTAGATGGGGTGCTCCACCGAGCACACGAACGCTCCCGCGGGGCGTAGAGCGCCGGCCACGGTGGTCAGCGCGTCATCGAGGCGGGCGAGGTAGTGGAGCGCGAGGGAGCTGTACGCCACGTCGAACGACGACGGCGCCAGCTCGACGTCGTCGAGGTCCTGGCGGTCGTAGCGCACGACCGGGTCGTCGCCCGTGAGCTCGCGGGCCCGGGCGAGCATCCGCTCGGACAGGTCGATCCCGAGCACCGATCGGGCCCCTTCGGCGGCCGCCCAGCGGGCGAACCAGCCGTAGCCGCACCCCAGATCGACGACGTCGAGCCCGGCGACGGGTGGCAGCAGGGAGCGCACCGCCGGCCACTCGAACGCACCGTCGAGCCCCTCGGTGGACCGGGTCAACGCGGCGTATCCGGCGAAGAAGTCGGGGTCGTCATAGATGTTCTGCGCCATCCGGCGCGAACCTAGCGGTGCATCAGGCCCCGCCGCCCCGAGCGGTGTCAGGCCCGCACCACCCCCAGGGCGTCGTACGGCGAGCCGAGCACCTCGTCGACCGGACCGCCCAACCACCCGAGCGCGGCGGCGTACAACTGGCGGACGTCGATCTGCGGCGCCAGGTCACCGTCGTCGAGCCGGCTCAGATCGGCGGCGCCGTACACGCCCCCGCGCACCGCCGGACCGGCGACGAACGACACGCCCGCCTTGCCGTGATCGGTGCCGCCACTGCCGTTCTCGTGGACGCGACGCCCGAACTCCGACACCGTGACGAGCAGCACCCGTTCGGCGGCGCCCGACGCGGTGAGCGACGCGAAGAACGACGAGATCCCGCCGGCGAGGTCGGCGAGCAGACGCTGCTGCGTCGCCGCCTGGCCGGCGTGGGTGTCGAAGCCGCCCGCGCCCACCTGGATGAGACGCGTCGACGGCACCTCGGTCACCAGCTGCGCGGCGGTACCGAGCGCCCGGGCGATGTCGCCGTCGGCCCCCTCGCCCGCCTCGGCACCGTCCGCCGCGGGCGCGGTGAGCTTCGAGAAGGTCGCCACCGCGGCGGCGGCATCGGCGACGGCCCGCCGGTAGCGCGCCCCCACGTCGGCGTCGCCGCCGCGCCCGAACATGTCGGGCAACGACGAGCCGAGACCCTTCGGTCCCTGGAGCCTGAACGCCACGGGCGACAGCACCACGGTCGGTCGACTGCGGTCGCCGATCAGGGCCGGCGCGCCGCCGCCGAGCGCAACGGCGCGCAGCGGGTCGTCGTCGCCGGTGGACGTGGCGTCGAGCCACCGGCCCAACCAACCCGTCGTCGACGAACGACCCGGCGTGGCCGACCACCAGTCGTCCATCGCCGCGAAGTGCGACCGGTCGGGGTGGGGGTAGCCGATGGCCTCGAGCGCGGCGACCTGGCCCGCCGCCAGCAGGGCACGCAGCGGAGCCAGCGCCGGGTGGAGTCCGTACGCCTCGGTGCCCGGGAACGGCAGCAGACCGTCGTCGGCCAGGCCGAGCGAGGGGCGGGCGTCGTGGTAGCCACCCTGCAGGGGCACGAGCGTGTTCAACCCGTCGTTGCCGCCGCCGAGCTGCACGACGACGAGCACCCGTCCGCCGGGGGCCGCCGGCGTGGCGGCGGCGGTGACGGACGGAGCCGTCGACGTCGACGCGGACGTCGTCGACGGCGGTATCGACGGTGGCACCTCGCTCGTGGGCGGAGCCGACGAGCGGTCGGCGCCGCTTCGGCCGAGGCCGTAGGCGGCGCCACCGACGGCGGCTGCACCGAGCGCAGCGCCACCGAGGGTCAGGAACTGGCGGCGCGTGGACGACACTGCGCCCTCCTAGGCGAGCACGAACTCGGGGGACGTGAGGGCGACGGCGATCCGTCCGGCCGCGCCCGGAACGGCCCGGACGGCGCGAAGGGTGTCCGCACCGAGCGGGGCGCCGAGCCCGAGCGCATCACCGAGGCCGGCCGCATCCGCGCCGGCCAGGGCGACCGCCAGCGGAGCGGACGCCGGGGTGGCCGCCCCGAGGGCGACGGCCAGGTTGAACCGGGCCACGACGGTGGCCGACGAGAACCACGCCTCGCCGCTCGGCCAGCCACCGACGTTCGGCGCCACGAACGGCACCTGGCCCGCGGCGAGCAGGCCGGCCTGGCTCACCTTGGCATCGAGGCGGACCCCCGTCGCGCGTTCCGCGGACGCCAGCCACGGCACGGGGGCCAGCACCACCGCGCCGCCGTCGGTGCCCGCCGCCAGCTCGGCCAGGACGGCGGCCCACAGGCCGCCCACGTCCAGCCCGCCGGTACGGAACTCCTCGGCCAGGCGGGCGACGACGGCCGCGTCGACGCCCGGGCCGAGCACCGCGCGCGCCAGCTTTCCGGCGATGTGCGTCGCGCAGGCCGGGTGCCCCGTGACCGCCCGCACCACGGTGTCGACGTCGTGCACGCCGCCGAGGCCGAGCAGCGTCCGACGCGAGTCGTCGTGGCGGCGGGCATCGAACGCGACGCGGGCCACGCCGGACCGCTCGCCCGTGACGCGGTAGCCGGTCAACGCCCGTGCCGCGGCCTGCACGTCGGCCTCGGTGTACCCGGCCGTGCGACCGAGCGTGAACAGCTCCATGAGCTCGCGCCCGTAGTTCTCGTTCGGCTCGTCCTTCGTGGACCCTGACCCGTCGAGGTACAGCAACATGGCCGCGTCGACGGACACGGCCCGCACGAGATCGGCCAGCGGCCCGGCGCCTTTGGCCCACACGACCCGCACGAGGTCGGCCAGCATCGCCGGCGACTTCACCTTGGGCGCAGCCGCCACGAAGTGGCCGTGCCAGAACCACGCCAGCCGCTCGAGGCCCGGGCGGGGCGAATCGACCATCCGCCCGAGCCAGCGCTCCGACGCCATGGCCAGACGCTGGCGCACCTCGCCCTTGACGAACGTCAGATCGACGCCGTCGAACGGATCGGTGGGCTCGGCCAGCCCCGCCTCGCTCGGGCGGGCCAGGCGGGCCGCCTCGGCGGCGGGGCCGCGACCGGCGGCCTCGACCAGCCCAGCGGCGTCGAGCCCGAACCCCGCCCGGCGGTGCAGCCGAGCCACCAGCATGCGATCGTCCATGGACCCCATGATCGGGGGCCGATGTGAGCGGAGTGTGAGGGCCTGGTCAGCCCTTCGGTCCGCGGCCCATCAGGTAGAACTCGTCGTTCGGACGCATGGCGGTGAGGTGCGCCATGCGGTTCGACAGTGCGAACAACCCGGTGATGGCGCCGATGTCCCAGATGTCGTCGTCGTCGAACCCGGCGACGCGCAGCGCGTCGAGATCGGCCGCCTCGACGTGCTCGGAGGTGCGGGCCAGCTTCGTGGCGAACGCCAGCATCGACCGCTGCCGACCGGTCAGGTCGGCACCGCGCCAGTTGACGGCCACCTGATCGGCGATCGTCGGCGACTTGGCCCGGATGCGCAGGATGGCCCCGTGCGCCACCACGCAGTACAGGCACTCGTTCTCGGCGGACGTGGCCACCACGATCATCTCCCGGTCGGCCTTCGTGAGACCGCCCTCGCGCTCCATCAACGCATCGTGGTAGGCGAAGAACGCCCGCCACTCGTCGGGCCGGCGGGCCAGCGCCAGGAACACGTTCGGCACGAACCCCGACCGGGCCTGCACGGCCTCGATGCGCTCCCGGATGTCGGGCGGCAGCTCGTCGAGCGCGGGGATGTCGAAGCGGGAGACGGGCGGCGCGACCATGGGGCCGAGTCTCGCGCGGCCCCGGTCAGGCCTTGACGGTGGTGGGGGCCGCGGTGGTGGCGGGCGGCGGAGCCGCGGTCGTGGGGGCGACGGTCGTGCGCGGCGTCGTGGTCGTCGCCGGAGCCGTGGTCGGAGGCACCGTCGTCTTTGCCACGGTGGTCGTGGCCTTGGCGGTGGTCGTGGGCGCCACCGTGGTCGTCGGCGGGAGCGTGGTGGCGTTCGGGTCCTTGATGTCGGCCGGGGCCGGCACCGGGCCGAGCGCCTCGGGGTCGTGGACGCCGTCGAACACGAACACCTGGTCGCCGATGCGCACGAGCGTCTGGAAGTACTCGGCGATGTGGTTCGGGATGCGCACGCACCCATGCGACGCCGGGCGGTTCGGCACCGTGTTAAACCCGTGGATGGCGATGCCGCCGTTGAAGAACGTGGGCTTGTACAGCGTGCCGTAGTACCCCTCGAACCAGCCGTCGCGCTTGGACTGGAACCGGTACGAACCCGCCGGCGTCTGCGAGATGCCGCAGTACTTCTCGGGCGACGCCGTCGGCGGCGGCGCATCGGGCGGGGCGTTCGGATCCGGGATCGGCCGACGCGGGTTGCACCACTCCTTGCCGTCGCCCGTCGAGATGTGCGTGATGAGCGCCGGGACACCGTTGCGGACCAGCACGGCCACCTGCTGGGGCAGGAAGACCTCGAGGTGGTTCTGCGTCACGCCTTGCTTCTCCGGCTGCCAGCCGAGCGGGTCCTGCATGCGGTCCCACAGCTCGGGGGTGACCTTGGCGTCCACCCCGGCGGCCAGCGCGCCGGTGACCAGCTTCTTGTACGCCCACACCGCCATGGCGGTCATGTCGCCGAACTGGCCGTCGACCGCGCCCGGGTCGAAGCGCAGGTCGAGCAGGCGACGCTGCAGCCGCTTCACGTCCTCGCCGCTGGCGCCCTTGTCGAGCGATCCCGACAGCGGCGTCTTCACGATCGTGGTGTTCTGCTGGTCCGGCGGCGGCGGGTCGGACGGAAACGGCGACGTGGTCGGCGTGTCCTCCGGCAGCGTGGTGGTGCTGTCCGTCGCCGAGACGTTCGGCGAGCAGGCGGCGAGCGCCAGGGCGGCCAGCGCGAACGCCATCACCCGTACCTTCCTGCGTCCCACCATCTCCTCGCTCCTGCCGCCCGACAGCCCGCCGATGGGCCTGCGCCTACCGGCGCACAATCCTACCAAGCCGGCACCCCGGTATCCCGTCGCGTGGCAGCCGCCACCACGCAGGGTGCCGATCCGGTCAGCTGCCGGGACCGCGGACGGCCGTGATGTCCCGAAGGTCGTGGCGCAACGCCCACATCTCCCGCAGGATCTTCACGATCACCGTGGGCGACGACAGCGTCGACACCCCCCGGGTGCGTGGGAAGTAGTCCACGCCGAACTGGACCACCCGGTAGCCGTACTTCATGGCCCGGATCGTGAGCTCGGCGTCGATGAAGCTGCCCTCGCTCTCCAGCTTCACGTGGTCGAAGATGTGACGACGGCACAGCTTGAACGCGAAGTTGATGTCCCGGATCCGGACGCCGAACAGCACCCTGACCAGGGAGTTGTAGAAGAACGAGTACACCGTGCGGACGTAGCCCTCGCCCGTGCGGTCGAGCCGGTACGTCGACACGATGTCGGCCTCGTAGTGGCGCATCACCCGGCACGCCTTGATCAGCTCGTCCATGTCGAACGGCAGGTCGGCGTCGCTGTAGAGGATGAGATCGCCCCGGGCCTCGGCGAACCCGGTCTTGAGCGAACCACCCAGCTTCCGGTTCACCGGGTGGTGCACCACCCGGACCCTCGGGTCCCTCACCGCCTCGGCGTCCGCGATCTGCGGGGTGGCGTCGGTGGACGCGTCGTCGACGATCAGGAGCTCGTAGTCGGCGATCTCTTCCTGCTCGATGAGGATGTCGCACGCCTCGCGGGCGGCGCCCAACGCACGGTGCAGGTACTCCTCCTCGTTCCACATCGGGAAGAAGATCGTGAGGAGCTGAAACGGAGGTACGTGCTCGGACACCCGGTCAAGGCTACCGGTCGCCCGGTTCGCCGGCGGTTCGCGGACGCTTCGGGCCTGGTGCGGAATCGTCCAGCGAACGACCATCCCTGGGCTGGCCCGCCCACTAGGGTCTGCCCGTCATGGAGCTGCCGCCGCCCCCGCCCGCGGGTTCGCCGCCCGGCGGCCGGCTGCCGCCACCTGGTGCCGACACCGGCTTCGTCACGTCGACCTACGATCACCGGAACGGGCCGTACGGAGGCCCGCCGGCCGAGCCCGGCGGCCCGCCGATCGAGCCCAGCGGCGCCCTGGTGGGCCGCCTCAACGGTGCGTGGCGGTGGACGCTCGGGCTCGGCTGGTGCATCGTTCTCGCCGGCCTCGGCGCGCTCGCCCAGGCGGCGTTCCTCGTCGACGCCGACCCGTGGTGGCTGTCGTTCAAGCCGCTCCCGTTCGCCCTGCCGGTCGCCGTGCTCCTGGCGCTGGTCAGCGACGCCCGCTGGGCGCTGCCCCTCTCATTGGGCGGCGCGCTCGTCCTCGGGGTCCTGGCCGCGGTCGACGCGATCGACGGCAACCCCGCCGTCGCCCTCGGCGGGGCCGTGTGCGCAGCCAGCGCCCTCCTGCTCACCGTCGCCGCCATCCTCGGGCGGGTGCGGCGGACTCGCCCGAGCGTGCCAGGATCGGCGACGTGACCGATACCCCGGCGCCCACCGACGGCCCCGCCGTCCGCAAGCTCCCCGTCGACTGGCGACGGCGCCTGATCCTCATCGCCGTCGGCGTGGTCGCCGCCGTGCTCGTCTACATCTTCGCCACGTCCTTCCTGCCCCGCTGGTGGGCCCACCGCGTGGGCAACCGGGTCGACGACAGCTTCACGGCCGGCGTCCTCACCGGGGTGCTTCTCGGCAGCGTGCTCACGTTGGGCGCGCTGTGGCTGGCCCGGCTGGCCGTGCGACGCAACCGCTCCTGGAAGGCGCGAGGCCTGCTCGGTCTGGCCGCTCTGGTCGTCGCGGGGCCCAACCTGACTACCCTCGGCATCGTGCTCGGCAACGGCAACGCCGCCCACGCCGGCGAGCGCACGCTCGACGTGCAGGCGCCGGGGTTCCGCGGCGCCACCCTCGTCGGTGTCGTCGGCGGGGTGGCGGCCTTCGCCGCCCTCCAGTACCTGCTGGCGTCGCGGCGCTCGCGCCGACGCGAGATCGACCATCTCCGCGGCCAGCTGCGCTCGCGCGACGGCGCCACGCCCGGCACCCCGGGCACCCCGGCGGGTTGATAACCCCCGCGGCGACGGGCGCCACGGCGCCCCGGCCCGTCGTCGGCCCGTCCGGTGGGGTTCAATGGACGGTCGTGAGCACCGAACGGCCCCTCCCCCGCAGCTTCACCGTGGCGCCGGGCGTGACGCTCGCCGGTTACGACTGGACCCTTCCGGATGCGGGCGCCCGCGGCGTCGTCCTGGTGCACGGCCTGGCGTCGAACGCCCGTCTGTGGGACGGCGTGGCCCGCCATCTGGCCGCCGCCGGCCACCCCGTCGTAGCGATCGACCAGCGCGGCCACGGTCGGTCCGACAAGCCGGACGACGGCTACGACATGACCACCGTGGCCGACGACCTCGCCGCCGTGGTGCGGGCCACGGGCTGGGACCGGCCCATCGCCGTCGGCCAGTCGTGGGGCGGCAACGTCGTCATCGAGCTGGCCGCCGCCCACCCCGGCCTGACCGCCGGCGTCGCCTGCGTCGATGGCGGGTTCATCGACCTGGCCGGCCGCTTCCCGGACTGGGCCGACTGCGCCACGGCGCTCGCTCCCCCGAAGCTCGTCGGGCTGCCCGCCAGCCGCCTGGAAGCGGCCATGCGCTCGTCGCACCCCGACTGGCCCGCCGAAGGCCTGGCCGGGGCCATGGCCAACTTCGAGGTGCGCCCCGACGGCTCCATCGCCCCCTGGCTCACCTTCGACCGGCACATGGCGGTGCTGCGCGGCATGTGGGAACACCGGCCGCACGAGCGGGCCACCGAGCTGACCGAGCCGGTCCTGTGGCTCCCCGCCGACTCGGGCGACGTGGCCTGGACCCACGACAAGCGCGAGGCGCTGGCCGACATCGAACGACAGCTCCGCCGGACGCGCACCGTGTGGTTCTCGCCCGCCGACCACGATGTCCACGCCCAACATCCCGACCGCGTCGCCGCCGCGCTGCACGACGCCCTGACAGACGGGTTCTTCTCGTGAGCCGCCTCCTCGCCATCATGGGTTCGGCCGAGACCACGCCGACGATGATCAAGCCGCACCGCCGGATCTTCGCCGCCGTCGGCGACGCCCCGGCCGTCATGCTCGACACGCCGTACGGGTTCCAGGAGAACGCCGACGACATCACCGCCCGCGCCCAGGACTACTTCACCCGCAGCGTCGGACGCGACGTGCAGGTGGCGTCGTACCGGTCGGCCGACGTCGACGCGCTCGCCGCTGAGACCGCGCGCACCCGCGTCCGCGAGGCGGGCTGGGTGTTCGCCGGCCCGGGCAGCCCCACATACGCCCTCCGCGCCTGGCGCGGCTCCGGTCTGCGCGACCTGATCGTCGACAAGCTCGAACGGGGCGGCGCCGTCGTGTTCTCGAGCGCAGCGGCCCTCACCGTCGGCATCGCCACCGTGCCGGTGTACGAGATCTACAAGGCGGGCGAGGCGCCCCGGTGGGACGAGGGGCTCGACCTGCTCGCCCCGCTCGGCCTGCGCGCGGCGGTCATCCCCCACTACGACAACGCCGAAGGTGGCCACCACGACACCCGCTTCTGCTACCTGGGCGAACGCCGGCTGCTGCAGATGGAGGCGCTCCTCCCCGACGACGCCTGCGTGCTCGGCGTGGACGAGCACACCGTCCTGACGATCGATCTCGACGCCGGCACGGCCGACGTGGCCGGTCTCGGCACGTTCACCGTGCGGCGCCACGGCGCCAGCGTCGTGTTCCCGAGCGGCACGACCATGTCGCTCGACGAGCTGCGCGCCGTCGCCACGGGCGCCACCTCGGCGTCGCCTCCGTCGGCCCGCCAGGCGACCGCCGCCGTCGCCGCGGTCTCCGGGGCGCCGGCCGACGGTGAGCCGGCACCCCGAACCCCCCTGCTCGACGAGGCCCGCCGGCTCGACGAGGTGTTCACTGCGGCGCTCGCCGCCCGCGACGTGCCCGGCGCCGTCGGGGCCATCCTCGAGCTCGATGGGACGCTCGAGGCGTGGCGCGGCGACAACTCCCCCACCGACGAGCCCGAACGGGCTCGCGGCGTGTTCCGCTCGATGCTCGTCCGCCTCGGCGAACTCGCCGTGACCGGGGCGCAGGATCCCCGGGCGCTGCTCGGGCCGGTCGTCGAGGTGGCACTGGTCGAGCGCGTGAACGCCCGGGCGGCGAAGGACTTCGCGGCGTCGGACCGCATCCGGGACGCCCTCGCCGCGGCCGGGGTCGAGGTCCGAGACACCCCCGAGGGCCAGGTCTGGGTGCTGTCGTGAACACGCCGGGAACCGATCGGGTCGTCGCGACGACCTAGTGAGCGTGCGGCCCACCTCTCGTCCCGGCGCGTTCGGGGGCCATGCCCGGCGCCGCCGCACCGCGTACGGTTCGATGTCGTGAGCCGGCACCCCCGACGGCGGCTGGCCGCACTCATCGCCGCACTGGTGGCAGGGCTGACGCTGCTGCTGTCCGGTTCGCCGGCGTGGGCACACGCCGAGTTGATCGGGGCCGAGCCGGCCGACAACGAGGTGCTCGCCGCCGCGCCCGCCGCCGTCACGCTCCGCTTCTCGGAGCCCGTGGAGTCCGCGTTCGGCGCCATCCGCGTGTTCGACCCGGCCGGCCGCCCCCTCACCGTCGGCGCAGCCAAGCGCGTCGCCGGTCAGTCCGATGCCATCCAGGTGGCGCTCCCCCCACTCGGCCAGGGCACCCACCTCGTGGCGTGGCGCGTCACCTCGGCTGACGGCCACCCCATCCAGGGCTCGTACCTGTTCAGCGTCGGGCAACGCACAGCGGTCAGCGCCGACGCCGCCGCCGTCATCGCCCGCAGCTCGGGCGATCGGACCGTCGGCCTCCTGCTGGGGGCGACGCGCTGGCTCGTGTTCGTGGGCTTCGTGCTGCTCGCCGGCGTCCTGGCCTTCGTGGCGCTCACCGGCCGGCAGGCGCCGCGCACCATGAGCCTGGCGCTGATGGGTGCGGGACTGCTGGCGTTCGGCTCGCTGGCGTCGATCGTGCTGCAAGGCGGCTACGCCGCCGGCACCTCACTCGGCAGCGCGTTCCGCTCGTCGGCGTGGCGCGACACGCTGCACACCTCGTTCGGGCGCCAAGCGCTGCTCCGCACGGCGCTCGCCGCGTTCGGCGCAGCGTTGGCGCTCGTCTCCTCGAAGTCACGCGCCGTCTGGTGGGGCACGCTCGCCCTCGTGCTCGGTCCGCTCGGCGCCGCCACCATCGCCTTCAGCGGGCACGCCCACACGGGCCGGGCGGGCGTCGTCGGGGTGGTCGCCGACGTCGCCCATCTCGTCGCGCTCGCCTGGTGGCTCGGCGGCCTCGCCGTCCTGGCGGCCACCGCGCTGCGCGCCGCCGACGGACGCGACGCGCTGCGGCGCTTCTCGCCCCTTGCCTTCGGGTGCGTCGTGGTGGTGGTGGCCTCGGGTCTGGTCCAGTCGTGGCGGCAAGTCGGCTCGCTCGACGCGCTGTCGACCACCTACGGCCGGTTGCTCCAGGTGAAGCTCGCCGGCGTCGTGGCGCTCGTCGTCGCGGCGGCGGTGACGCGGCGCTCGCTGCGCAGCTGGACCGCCGAGCTTCGCCCGCCGGCGATCCTGCGCCGGGCGGTGCTCGGCGAGCTCGCGCTCGGGCTGGTGGTCATGGGGGTGACCGCCGGCCTCGTGGCCACCCCGCCGGGGCGCGACGCGCTGGCCCGACCGGTCAACGTGACCCTCGTCGACAAGACGGGCGCCACGCTCAACATCACGATCGACCCGGCCAAGGTCGGATCGTCGGTGTCGCACCTCTACGTGACGCCGGCGGGCGGTTCGCTCGTGCGGGCGGCCGAGGCCACCATGAACCTGTCGCTGCCCGCCAAAGGCGTCGACGACCTGTCCGTCCGGGTGGAACCGGCGGGACCCAACCACTTCAGCAGCACCGGGCTGCGCTTCCCCTTCGCCGGACGGTGGCAGGTCACCGTCACCGTGCGCTTCGGCGAGTTCGACGCCTCCACGTTCACGACCACCATCTCCGTCCGCTGACCCGCCGTACCCCGGCTCCAGGAGCCCCACCATGCGAACCCCCTTCGTCCTCGTCCCCGTCCTCGGCGCCGCCTTCGCGGTCGGCCTCGCCGCCCCGGCGTGGGCCCATGTGGAGATCGATCCCGCCGAGGCGAAGGCCAACACACCGACCGAGGTGGAGGTGGTCGTGGAGCACGGCTGCGGCACCTCGCCCATCGCCAAGGTGGTGACCCGCCTGCCGCCGGAGGCGGCCGACGTGAGCGCCAGCGGGCCCGACGGCTGGACGGTGTCGATCGTCGGCAACGTCGTGACGTGGGACGGCGCCGCCAAGCCGGTGGCCGAGAACCTGCGCCTCGGCCTGGTGTTCACCCCGCGCGCCGCAGCCGGCACCGTGCTGGGGTTCCCGACCATCGAGTCGTGCCCGAACGGCCAGGACGTCCGCTGGATCGAGGACGTGCCCGATTCCGACAGCGAGTCGGTGAAACCGCTGCCGCGCGTGGCGATCGTCGCCGGCGCCGCCGCGCCAGCTGCCGCGCTCACGGCCACGTCGGCGGCGTCGACGACGGCCGCAGCCGCGCCGACCGCGTCGGCACCGACGACGATCCGCGTGTCACCCACGACCGTGGCCGGTGACGGGGGCGGCGTGAACTCCACGGGCGGCGTGCTCGCCGGGTTCGGCGCCGCGGCCGTGGTGGTGATCGGCGCCGGCGTGATCTTCCTCCGCAACCGGAAGCCCAGGAGCGGTGCGCAGTAGCCACGCCCGTCTCGCGGCTGCCGTGCTGGCCGTCGTCGCCGTGCTGGGTCCGGCCCGGCCCGCGGCGGCCGACCCGGCGCGTCCCGGCAACGTGCGCTCCGCCGTCACGAGCGTGGACCCGCCCGGCCCGTTGCGCGCGCACATCGTCGGCGGCGATGCCTTCCTGCAGCTGACCGTCGAGCCCGGCCACGAGGCGGTCGTGCTCGACTACACGGGCGGCGACTACCTGCGGTTCGCACCCGACGGCGAGGTGCTCGAGAACCGGTCCTCGCCCGCGTGGATCCTCAACCGCACGCGGTACGCCACCGACGACCCCGGTGAGATCGACCCGGGCGCGGCGGCCGCCTGGCACCGGGTGGCCAGCGGCGGCGAGTACGCATGGCACGACCACCGCGTCCACTGGATGTCGCCCACGACCGCGCCCGACACCGCGTGGAGCGTGACGCTGCGCGTCGACGGCCGGCCCGCCTCCATCACGGGCCGCTACGGCCCGGTCGACGCGCCCCCGGCGTGGCCGTGGTGGCTCGCCGTGGCGGGCACCGCCGCGGTTGCCGCGCTGGCC
>JANPGL010000373.1:0-7242 GCA_031423915.1 Actinomycetes bacterium
CGGTGCCGCGCCCGGGGTGCGGCTCGTCGGCAGCTACGGCGCGGAGTGGTCCGACGGGCCGGTGGGTCTGAGCGACGCCGAGCGACGACGGTGGACGCAGCTGGTGGTGGCGTTCGAGCGGTTGGCCGTGATCGACGAGGAAGCCTGGGTCGAGCGCAAGACGGTGGGCGTGGCGCTGCACACGCGCGGCATGGCCGACTCGGGTTCGCTGCTGCAGCGCGCCGCCGAGGAGGCGGTCGGGCTGCCCGACGTGCAGGTGATGCTCGGCTCCGAGGTGGTCGAGGCCATCGTGCGGCCGGTGTCGAAGGCCTGGGCCGTCGACGATCTCGCCCGCCGCCTCCGCGTCGACGCCGTCATCTACCTCGGCGACGACCGTGCCGACGAAGAGGTCTTCGCCCGGCTTTCGAGCTTCGACCTCGGCGTGCGAGTGGGCCGCGGTGAGACCCTCGCCCCGATGACGGTCGACGACCCGGCCGCGGCCGCGGCCGTGCTGGCCCGTCTCGAGGCACTGCGCCGGGTGTGGCTGAGCGCGGTAGCGGTCGATGAACGGTCTTCACGAGAGGAGCTGCATCATGCAGGCTGAGGTCGACCCCGCACTGACGGGGCCGGTGGCGATCACGGGTCAGATCGAGCCGATCAGCGGTGCCGTGCCGATGATGCCGGTGACGAACGCCGGCAACGGCCGGCGCCAGGTGACCATCGAGGAGTACCGCCTCGCCGGGCACAAGGGTGACGCCCGCGTCCCGATGGGTCGCACGGCCGTCGTCGAGACGCTTCTGCTGACCGCCGAGCCGGCGCGCCTACGGGCCCGGGCGGTGGTGCAGTCGCCGTCCGACGAGACGACCGTCGTCGATCT
This sequence comes from Actinomycetes bacterium, assembly GCA_031423915.1. GTDB lineage: Bacteria > Actinomycetota > Acidimicrobiia > Acidimicrobiales > Ilumatobacteraceae > JANMAT01. The sequence goes on from JANPGL010000373.1 coordinate 857, forward strand.
CGTCGGCGCCGACGCGCACCGCTTCCGAGCGCCGTTCGTGCCCAAGGAGCTGGGTGCCCACCGCGTGCGCATCGAGGGCTGGGTCGACCACCCGGCCATGTGGCTCGACCAGGCCCTGGCGCGCGTTGCCGAGGGCACCGCCGGTGGCCTGACCCTGCAGCGGGGCTCCGCCATCCTGTTCGGCGCCAGCCTGCGCGCGGTGCACGGCGACCGCGAGGCGCTGGCCATGGCGTCCAAGCTGCTCGAGGGCGCCGATCATCCGGCGCTGCTGCACAGCGAGCAGGTCGTGCGGGCCGTCGACATCGCCGGCCGCTACCCCGACATCGACACCGTCACCGTCGAGACGTCGTGGCACGAGGTCCTCGTGCAGCCCGCCCACGCCGCTGCCGGCGCCTGGTGTGCGGTCGAGCTGCCCGAGGGCGAGCAGATCGCCGCGGTCGGGGCGCTCGACGCTGCACTCGAGCGCGCCGCTCAGCTCGGCTTCGACGTGCTGTGCGTGGACCTCACCGAGGGGGGCCGACCCGACCGCGGCCTCGTGGCTCCCGACCCGGCCGCGCTCGACGCCTGGCGCGATCTGGCCACCCGCGCCCGCCACCGTGGCCTGCACCTCGGCGTGCGCATCGGCATGGGCTGCGACCTCCAGCACCCGTGGCGGCGTGACGCCCCGTGGTGGTTCCGTCAGCAGGAGCCCGGCGAGCCGGGCCCGAGCGAGCTCGACATCGAGACTCAGGACTGGGGCTCGCTGTGGCACGCCATCGAGGCGCTGTGGCAGCAGTGGCTCGACGCCGGGGTCGAGGCGTTCGTGGTGCACCGCCCGCAGCACGCCCCGATCCGCTTCTGGGACTGGCTCGTGCCGACGCTGCGGCGCCGTGAGCTGCAGCTCGTGGTGGCGTCCAGCGGGCTCGAGGATCCGCTCGTGGCGCGTCGGTTCGGCGCCAGCGGGTTCGACCTCGTGTTTCTCGACTGCCCGGCCGGTTCGTGGTCCGTGGCGGTCCCCGGGGCCGAAGGCCTCGACGAGATCGCCGAGGTTCCCACCGACGAGCCGGCCCAGGCGCGCGTCGGGCGCTGGGTGGGCGACGGGCGTGACGCGGGCGAGCCAGGTGACTGGCTGCGCGGCGTCGCCTTCGCCGGTGCCTCGGGCTGGTCGTACGCCGTGTCGTTCCCGCTGCGTGAGCTGCTGGAACCGACGGGGGGCGAGCTCGACGTCCTCGTGCACCTTCACGCCTGGCGCCACGGGTCCAACGGCCCGCTCCACCGCGTCAGCGCTCCGGACGAACCCGTCGTGGTGCTGGCGGGCGACGACACGAAGGACCGCGCCGTCATCGTGGCCGCGGGCGCCGACACCGAGGTCGTGGCCCGCCGGGTGCGCGAGCTGGTCGGTACCTCGTCGGGGCCCGCGCAGGGCTGGCTCGACGTCCTCGAGGGTGTGGTGGTGGAGCACGATCGGCTGGTGCCCGAGACGCTTCCGGCCCGGCTGCTCGTGCCGCTGCCGCCGTCCTGACCGGCGGTCGGGTCGTCACGCTCGGCGGTAGGGTGCGCGCATGAGTTGGGAGCTGTCCGACGAGCACGAGGCGTTCCGCAAGGTCGTGCGCGACTTCGCCGAGTCGGCGCTGGCCCCCCACGTCGATCGGTGGGACCAGGACCGGTACTTCCCGGTCGAGGCGGTCCACGCCATGGGCGACCTCGGCCTGTTCGGTCTCGTCTTCCCCGAGCGCTGGGGTGGGTCCGGCGGCGACTTCGCGTCGCTCTGCGTCGCCATCGAGGAGATCGGCCGCATCGATCAGTCGGTGGGCATCACGCTGTCGGCCGGTGTGGGGCTGGGCGCCAACCCGATCTTCCAGTTCGGCACCGACGCCCAACGCGACCGCTGGCTGCCCGACCTCGTGTCGGGTCGCCGCATCGGCGCGTTCGGTCTCACCGAGGCCGACGGCGGCAGCGATGCCGGCGCCACACGTTCGAAGGCGCGGCTCGACGGCGGCGAGTGGGTCATCGACGGCTCGAAGGCGTTCATCACCAACTCGGGGACGTCGATCACGTCGATCGTCACCGTGACCGCACGGACCGAGTCCGGCATCTCGGCCTTCGTCGTCCCCGCCGGCACACCAGGCCTGGTCGTCGAGCGGCCGTACCGCAAGCTCGGCTGGAACGCGTCCGACACCCACGGGCTCGTGCTCGACGGCTGCCGCGTGCCCGAGGACCACCTCCTCGGCGAGGCGGGGATGGGGTTCCGCAACTTCCTCACCATCCTCGACGACGGGCGCATCGCCATCAGCGCGCTGGCGCTCGGCTGCGCCCGGGCCTGCCTCGACCACGCGGTGGCGTACGCCAAGCAGCGCCGCGCGTTCGGCGGCCCGATCGGCCGGTTCCAGGCGGTTTCGTTCGCGCTGGCCGACCTGGCGGTGTCGGTCGAGAACGCCCGGAACCTGACGTACAAGGCGGCGTGGTTGAAGGACCAGGGCCGGCCGATCGGCCAGGCGGCCGCCATGGCCAAGCTGTACTCGACCGAGGCCGCGGTGACGGCCACGCGCGTCGCCACCCAGGTGTTCGGCGGCGCCGGCTTCATCGAGGAGACGCCCATCGTGCGCTTCTACCGCGACGCCAAGATCCTCGAGATCGGCGAGGGCACCAGCGAGATCCAGCGCCTCGTGCTGGCGCGCGGGCTCGGCCTGCCGATCGGGTGAGCGAAGCGAAACCGGCGACCGTGGGAGCGCCAGCGACCCGGGCGTTGACGGGGTCCGGGGGCGCAGCCCCCGAGCAAGCTCGGGTGACGGCCCGCCGCTAAGGTCCGCGCATGAGCGCGCCCAACATGGTCCCGTACGACGAGTTCGGGTTGTTCCACGAGAACGCCGAGGAGTACGGGATCGCCTACGCCGGCCCGCCGACGGTACGGCGCACCTCCGTGGTGGTCGACCCCGCCGGCGGCGGCCGCCGCGTCAGTGCCCTCGTGTTCGGTGCCGACGGCGCCGACGCCCGGTACGTGTTCGTCCACGGCGGCGCCCAGAACGCCCACACGTGGGACACCGTCGTGCTGGCGCTCGGTGCGCCGCCGACCGTGTGCATCGACATGCCGGGCCACGGCCACTCCGACTGGCGTGACGACGGCTACGACCCCGTGCGCAACGCCCGCGACATCGCGGTGGCCATCCGCGAGCTGGCCCCGAACGCCGAGGTGGTGTGCGGCATGTCGCTCGGCGGGCTCACGGCGACGGTGCTGGCGGCCGAGTTCCCCGAGCTCGTCCGCAAGCTCGTCATCGTCGACGTGACGCCCGGGGTGAACCAGACCAAGGCCAAGGCCATCATCGACTTCGTCAACGGCCCGCCGGGCTTCCCCGACTTCGACGCCATCATGGCCCGCACCGTCGAGCACAACCCGTCGCGCACGGTGGCGTCGCTGCGGCGCGGCATCCTCCACAACGCCAAGCAGCTGCCCGACGGCAGCTGGCAGTGGCGCTACGACCGGCGCGGCACGCCCGAGTCGACCGAGCCCGCCGGCGACGGCAGCACGCGGCCCCGCATCGATCCGGCGGTGCTCTGGGACAAGGTGAGCGCCGTGCGGGCGCCGATCCTGTTCGTGCGCGGCTCGACCTCGCCCGTGGTCGACGACGACGACGTGGCCGAACTGAAGCGCCGCCAGCCGACGGCCGACGTGGTCGTGGTGGAGGGTGCCGGGCACTCGGTGCAGGGTGACAAGCCGCTCGAGCTCGCGGCCCTGCTGCGCCGCTTCGTCTGAGCCCGAACGCGTCGCTGGTGCGCCCCCTCCCGACAGGCGGGACGGAGCGCACCAGCGTCGACGGGGCGGCTACTTGGAGGTGACCGTGACGACGTTCGAGATGACCGTGGCGGTGCCGTTCGCCGCCACCAGGCGGTAGCGGTAGGTCGTCGAGCGCCTGACGGCGTCGGTGTAGCCGGAGGTGCCGGTGACGACCGCGACGTCGGCGAACGTCGTACACGTCCGGCCCGCGCAGCGCTGCAGCGTGAGCGATGTGGCCGAGCTGGGCGGGTTGGTCCACGCCAGCTGCACCTGGCCGCGCGCCGGCGAGGTGGCCCGAAGGTCGGCCGGCGCCGTCAGCGGCAGCGGCGGGGCGGTCACGGTGATGAGCACCGACGCCGTCTGGCTGGCCGTGCCACCCCCGAACGGGGACGTGGCCGTGGCCCGCAGGCGGGCGACGTAGCTGCCGGGGGTCGTGTACGTGTGTGAGACGGTGGCGCCCGTGGCGGTGCCGTCGTCGCCGAAGTCCCACGCATGGGCGATGATCGGGCCGTTCAGGGCGGTCGACCCGGAGCCGTCGAAGGTGACCGTGAGGGGGGCCTGGCCGGCGGTCACGCCCGTGGTGATGCGGGCGGTCACCTCGCCCGTGCTGAACAGTCCCACCGAAGCGATGGCTGTCGGCGCCGAGGCACCGGACGCGTTCACCGCGTAGACGCGGTAGGCGTTCGTGTCCCCCGAGGTGTACCAGGTGTCGACGAAGCTCGAGACGCCCGCCCCGACGCCGGCGATGCGGCCGCAGCTGGTGGCGGTGATGCAGCGCTCCAACACGAAGCCGGTCTCGTCGGTGGACGCGTCGGTCCAGGTGAGGGTGATGGCGCCCGTGGTGAAGGTGGCGGTCATCCCGGTGGGGGCGGCGGGCGGCGTGGCGGCGTGGCTCGGTCCGGCGATGTTCAGGAGGCCGATGCCGACGGCGGCGGGGACGAGCGCGCGAACGACTCGTGTGATGGGACGCATGGGTGTGAGGTCTCCTTGTGCGGTGGTTGGACGCACGATCGCACCGCTCGCCCAGCGCGTCGTTCGCTATCGAACGATAGGAGCACGGTCAGGTCCGCGTCAGGGCCATCCGGTCCAGGAAACGTCGTACGTTCGTCCTAGTACCCGTCAAGAACGGCGACGGTGGTACGCCCGGTCCCGGTGAGCGGAACGGAGCGCACCACCGTCGTGGCTAGGCGTGTGGCGCGGCGTGCCTACGGGCGCATGAACACCTGCGGCTCGCCCTGCGGCGAGACCGGACCGCTGATGCGGAAGCTCGGGTCGTACTTGAGGATCTCCCGACGGGCGATCGTCATCTTGTGCACCTCGTCCGGGCCGTCCGCGATGCGCAGGGTGCGTTGCTGCGCGTACATGCGGGCGAGCGGCGCGTACTGGGTGACGCCCATCGCGCCGTGCACCTGGATGGCACGGTCGATGACGCCGAGCGTCATGCGCGGGATGGCCACCTTGATGCCCGAGATCTCGCTCGCTGCGCTCTTGTTGCCCACGGTGTCCATCAGGTAGGCGCAACGGAGCACGTACTCGCGGGCCATGTCGATCTCGATGCGCGACTCGGCGATCCAATCCTGGATCAGGCCCTTGTGCGCCACCTGGCTGCCGAACGTGGTGCGCACGAGCGACCGCTTCACCATGAACTCGAGGGCCCGCTCGGCCACCCCGATCGAGCGCATGCAGTGGTGGATGCGGCCGGGCCCGAGGCGCGCCTGGGAGATGGCGAAGCCGCTGCCCTCGTCGCCGAGCAGGTTCTCGGCGGGCACGCGCACGTTCTCGTAGATGACCTCCGGGTGGCCGCCGCCCTCGTCGTAGCCGAACACGTGCGGCGTGCGGCCGAACGAGATGCCCGGGGTGTCGAGCGGAACGGCGATCATCGACTGCTGACGGTGACGCGACGCCTTCGGGTCGGTCTTGCCCATGACGATGAGGACCTTGCAGCGTTCCTTCATGGCCTGGGAGCTGAACCACTTCTTCCCGTTCAGCACGTAGCTGTCGCCGTCTCGTTCGATGCGCAGCGCGATGTTGGTGGCGTCGGACGACGCCACGTCGGGCTCGGTCATCGAGAAGGCGGAACGGATCTCGCCCTCGAGGAGCGGCTGGAGCCAGCGGTCCTTCACGGCCGGGCTGCCGTAGAGGTTGAGGATCTCCATGTTGCCGGTGTCGGGTGCTGCGCAGGTGAGCGCCTCGGAGGCGAAGCCGACCTTGCCGAGCTCCTCGGAGATCGGTGCGGAGTCGCGGTTCGACCGCTTCGTGCCGGGGGCCTCGGGGTCGAGGTGGGGGATGAACAGGTTCCACAGCCCGCGCTCGCGCGCTGCGGCCTTGAGCTTGTCCATGATCGGTGGGTACCCGTGGGGATCGCCCAGCGACTCGTACTCGTTCGCGTACTCCTCCTCGTTCGGGTAGATGAAGTCGTTCATGAACGACTTCACCTGCCGCTGCATCTCGAGGCCCTTCTCGGTGAATGCATGTGCCATGGCTGCTCCCGGCTCTCGCTGACGTGTGGTGTCGTGAATCTCCCACTCCGAGCCGTGCGCGGCCAAAGTCGGCGTGTGGGTCGGGACGACGTGCCCTGGAAAGGGTCCGAGGGATAGCTTCACGGCATGGATGTCAGAGGACGTACGGCAGTGGT
>JANPGL010000374.1:0-7311 GCA_031423915.1 Actinomycetes bacterium
CTGCTGGCGGAGACGCTCGAGGGGGAGACCGACACCCAGGTCGTGGACCGTCTCGCCGGGAAGCTGCTCGTGGAGGCCCACCGGGTGTCGCGGACCATCGACGACCTGCTCGAGCTGTCGCGGCTCGAGCTCGAAGGCGCCCGGAGGGACGAGGTCGTCATCGGCGTCGTGATCGCCGAGGCCCTCGACCGCGTGCGTTCCGCCTCCGAGCACCGTTCGATCCGTGTCGACGTCGGCGACCAGGGGCGGGCACTGCGGCTCATCGGTGATCGGCGCCAGCTGGTGAGCGCCGTCACCAACCTGGTCGACAACGCCATCAAGTACTCCGAGTCGGGCTCGACCGTCGAGGTCCACGCCGACCTCGTCGGCGAGGAGGTGGCGGTGACGGTGCGCGATCACGGTGTCGGCATCCCGCCCGCGGACCTCGACCGCATCTTCGAGCGCTTCTACCGCGTCGACCGCGCCCGCAGCCGCGAGACGGGCGGCACCGGTCTCGGCCTGGCCATCGTGCGCCACGTGGCTACCAACCACGGCGGCACGGTCAGCGTCGAGTCGGTCGAGGGCGTGGGTTCGTCGTTCACGCTCCACCTCCCGGCCCGCACCGCGGCCGACGCCGCGCCGTCCATCACCGCCACCCCCATAACGCCCACCACCGCCACGTCCACCACCAGCCAAGAGGTCGCCTGACCATGCCCCAGACCGTGCTCGTGGTCGAGGACGAGGAGTCGTTCATCGAGGCACTCACCGTCGGCCTCCGACGCGAGGGCTTCGACGTCGCCATCGCCCGCGACGGCATCGACGCCCTCACCGCATTCGACCTCCACAAGCCAGACATCGTGCTGCTCGACGTGATGCTGCCGCGGATGTCGGGCATCGACGTGTGTCGCCAGATCCGCACCAAGTCGAAGGTGCCGATCATCATGGTGACCGCCAAGGGTGCCGAGATCGACACGGTCGTCGGTCTCGAGGTCGGCGCCGACGACTACGTGACCAAGCCGTACCGGCTGCGCGAGCTCGTCGCCCGCATGCGGGCCGTGTTGCGCCGCAGCCCCGGCGACGAGATCGACGAGGAGTCCGTCGGCGCGATCGACGTCGGCGACGTCCGCCTCGATCCCGAACGCCACGAGGTGTGGGTGCGCGACGAGCAGGTGCCCCTGCCGCTCAAGGAGTTCGATCTCCTGCACCTGTTGCTCGTCAACGCGGGGCGCGTGCTCCCGCGCGAGCTGCTGATCGACCGGGTGTGGGGTCACGACTACGTCGGCGACACCAAGACGCTCGACGTCCACATCAAGCGGCTGCGGGCCAAGGTCGAGGAGGATCCCGCCAACCCGGTGCGGATCATCACCATCCGCGGCCTCGGTTACAAGTACGAGCCGCCCCGCCGCTGACGGTTCGCCCGGATCGTCGAAGAGGGCCCGCGCACTAGGCTCGGTCCATGAGTCGCCGAGCGAGCGCTGTCGCCTCGGCGTCGCCGTTCACGCGGCTCGCCCGCACCCACGGCGCCATGGCCGCCGGCGACGGCGTGATGGCCGTGGCTCTGGCGGGGTCGGTGTTCTTCAGCACCGACCCAGGCCAGGCCCGCGGCCGCGTGGCGCTGTTCCTGGTGCTCACGATGGCGCCGTTCGCGGTGCTCGCCCCGGTCGTGGGCCCGATCATCGATCGGCTCCCGGGCGGCCGTCGGCTCACGGTGGCCATCATCGCCGCAGGACGCGCCCTGGTGAGCCTGTTGCTGATCGCCGCCATCGACACGCCCGGGCTGTTCCCGCTGGTGCTGGTGAGCCTCGTGCTGTCGAAGTCGTATGCGGTCTCGAAGAGCGCCCTCGTACCGAGCGTGGTGACCCACGAGACCGAGCTCGTCGAGGCCAACGCCAAGCTGGGCCTCATCTCGGGCGTGTGCGGCTTCGCAGCGGCGCTGCCCGCCGGGGTGGCGCAGCTCGTGGCGCCCAAGGCGACCGTGGCGCTGTCGGCCGTCGTGTTCCTCGGTGCCGCGGTCGCCGCGCTCGGCCTGCCGCGCCACGTGCGCACGTCGGAGTCCGACGCCGGTGCGGTCGAGGCTGCCCACCAGCGCAGTGCACTGCGGGCCGGCGGCATCGTGCTGGCCGTCAGCGCCATGGCGTGGGTCCGCGCCGCGGTCGGGTTCCTCACGTTCCACCTGGCGTTCTGGCTCCGCACGGCCGGCGCCGCCAAAGGGTGGTTCGGCGTCATGATCGTGGCGAGCGCGGGCGGCACGATGCTCGGGAACGGGGTGGCACCGCGGCTGCGTCGACGGCTGCGCGAAGAGCTGCTGCTGGTGGCGGGCGTGGTGGTGGCGACCGTGGTCTCGGCCGCGGCGGTGATCGTCGACAGCCGTGCCGTCGCCGCGCTCGTGGCGGTGTCGGTGGCCGTGGCGGCCGCCATCGGACGCCTGGCGTTCGACGCCGTCGTGCAGCGCGACGCGCCCGATGCCGATCGCGGTCGTGCGTTCGCCGGCTTCGAGACCCGTTTCCAGCTGGCCTGGGTGGCGGGCGCCTTCGTCCCGGTCGTCGTGCGACTGCCGGGCTGGGCCGGCTTCCTCGGCTGTGCACTCCTGCTGGGCTGGGCCGCCGGCTGGTACCTGGTCGGCCAACGCGTGCTCCAGGTCACCGGGCGGGCGCCCCGCTCACCGGTCGGTCGCCTCGTCGACGGCGTGCAGGCCCGCGCCGCGGCCCGTCGATCGGGTGGGGTCAGCCGTCGTACTCGAGGCGGGCCAGCCACAGGCCCGGGGCGTCCACCTCGGCCGGTGTAGGCAGCGCCCGGGCGTCCTGCCACAGGCGGTTCAGGCCGTCGGCGCCCTGCCGCTCGATGACGCCCTCGACGAAGGCGTGCCCGCGCTCGACCTGGTGACGTGACAGCGACAGGCCGAAGAGCCGCTCGACGAACTGGTCGGCCTGGCCGGCCTCGCCGCGGTGACGGCGGACGGCCTCGGAGATCCGCGTCGCCGCGGAGATCAGGCCCGGTGCGGCCCGGTCGAGGGTGTGGTCGACGTAGCCGAGGACCACGGCGACGAGGGCGTCGAGCTGAGGGACGAGCGCCTGCTGGGCCGGCGACGTCATGGCGCCGAGGAGCACGGCCGGATCGCCGAACAGGCGCTGGAGATCGTTCGGATCGCCCATGCCGTTCTCGAGCGAGGAGAGCCGCTCCATCAGCTGTTCCGGCTGAGGGCGGAAGGCGGCGACGAACCGGCGGATGAGGTCGTCGAGCGCGGCGTGCACGTGGGGCACCCGAAGCACGGCGTGATGGGTCAGCTCGGACAAGCAGACCCACAGCCGCAGGTCGTCGTGGGGGAGGCTCCACTCGTCGGCGAACCGGTCGACGTTGGCCGCCAGCACCACCACCTCGTGCGACGGCGGGCGGGGGATCGGCAGGTCGTAGGACCCGAAGTTGCGCAGGGCCAGGTGGCCGATCATGGAGCCGGCCGACATGCCCAGCAGGCTGGGGCCGAGCATCTGGAACAGGCCCGACAGCATCGCGTCGGGCGAGCCGGCGGGGTCGGCCGGGTCGACGGCCTGCTCGGTCTCGGGGGAGCGCAGCGCGCCCGCCAGGTTCTCGAACAGGGGTCGGTACGCCTCGAGCGTGCGCTGTGCCCAGGTGCCGGGCGTGATGGCCACGATCTCGGCGGCGCGGCCCGCCACTGCGAGGTCGAGGCCGGTGGACGCCTGCACGTGCAGTTCGGCGATGCGCCCGAGCTCGGCCCACCGGATGCGGGTGGTCGGGTCGACGTTCGACTCGGCGGCGCCCTCGGTCGCCAGCATGAGGGCGAACTGCCGGGCGGCGTCCCAGTTGAGTGGGCCCTGCTGGCCCAGCAGTCGGGCCAGATCGCCCAGGAAGCCGAACCCCTCGAAGGGGTTCCCGAGTGGACCAGGTTCGCTCACGAGGGCATGGTAGGCGTGTGACGAGCGAGATCCACCGCGTGGTCGTGACGGGCGCGGCCGGGGGTGTGGGCCAGCGCGTGCTGCGCCTGCTGGCCGACGATCCGACGGTCGACGAGGTGGTGGCGCTCGACATCGTGCCGCGGCCCGACGACCTCCCCAAGGTCATCTACCACCAGGCCAGCGTGGCCACGGCCGACCTGGTGCCGCTGGTGGCCGGCGCCACCACGGTGGTGCACCTGGCGTTCGCGGTCGACACCGAATGGCGGCGGCGTCACACCGAGGCGACGAACGTCGACGGGACGCGCCGGTTGCTGGCGGCCATGGACGCCGCCGGCACGCGCCACATGGTCGCCATGTCGTCGGCTCTCGTGTACGGCGCCTGGCCCAACAACGCCGTGCCCATCACCGAGGATGCCCCGGTCCGGCCGAACCCGGGCTTCGCCTACGCCGTTCAGCAGGCCCAGCGCGAGCAGCTGGTGGCCGAGTGGGTGGGCGACGGCCCCGAGCGGGTCGCCGCCGTGCTGCGGCCGTGCCTCGGTCTCGGCCCGGAGCAGTCGCCGTGGCTCGCGGCCTCCCTGGCGGCCGCCGCCGGCATGCGCCTCGCCGAGGAGGACCCGCCCGTCCAGTTCGTGTCCCTCGACGATCTGGCGGCGGCCATCGACCTCGTCCGGCGCCGACGTCTCGACGGCGTGTTCAACGTGGCGCCCGACGGATGGATGCCGGGCGAGACGGCCCGGGCGCTGGCCGTCGCCCGCCCCCGCCTCCGGCTGCCCGGCGCGGTGGCGTCGCAGCTGGCGCGCTTGCGCTGGCGCTTCCAGCGGGGCCCGATCCCGCCTGGGATGCTGCCGTTCACGCGTCACCCCTGGGTGGTCGCCAGCGATCGGTTGCGGGCGGAGGGATGGGCGCCCCGCTCCACCAGCGAACAGGCCTACGTGGCCGGCACCGAAGCGAAGTGGTGGACGCTGCTCACGCCCGGGCGCAAGCAGGAGCTGGCGCTGGGTGGTGCGCTGGCCGGTGGCGTCGGCGTCCTCGGCTCCGTGGCCATCATCGTTCGGCGCGTGCTGCGGTCTCGCCGCTAGCCCGCCCCCGGTCGCCGTGGTCGGGCGGTCAGGCGGTCGGGCCGGCGGTGAGCGCGACGTCGAACGTCAGTGGCGCGCCGTCGCGCACGACCTCGACCACGATGCGGTCGCCGATGGCGTGGCGGCGCACGGCCAGCACGAGCGCCCAACGGCTGCGCACCGCCCGTTGATCGACCGCCACGATCATGTCGCCTTCGCGCACGCCGGCCACGGCGGCGGGGCTGTCCTCGTGGACGTGGTGCACGCGCACCCCGACGACCACGGAGGCGCTGACGCTCGTGGCGGTGGGCGCCGGAGTGGTCGAGGCGGTCGAGGCACCGGCGACGGTGGACGGCGGCACGCTGGTGGCGACGACGCGGGGTCGCTCGTCGGCCGTGGTCGCCGGGGTGACATCGGTGGGACGGGCGGCCGAGCGATCGGCGACCGTCGTCGGCGCCGCGGTGGCGCGCAGCGAGGTGGTGGTCGGCGAGGTCGTGGACGGCGCCGGAGCCGTGCTCACGAGCGAGACGGTCGAGGCGTCGCCGCGGACGGCGCCGGTGGTGGGCGGCGCGACGGAGGTCGCGGCGGTCTGCGCCCGGACGGCGGTGGTGGTCGTGGTCGTGGTCCCCAGGGGCGGAGCCCCGATGGTGTCGTCCGAACAGGTGACACCGAGCCAGGCCATCGTCTGGTTCGCCGGCACGGGCACCTTGGACGCCGGCTTCAGCCGGGTGACGCCGCTCGACCCGTCGACCGATTCGACCGTGGCGGCGACCCGGGTGCCGTCGTCGAGGACGACCTCGGCCTCGCGGGCGCCGGCGAGGTCGTCGGTGCCGGCGAGGATGAAGCCGTCGTCGTCGATGACGGCGGGAACGGTGTTGTCCGCGCCGCTGACGCGGATGCCGACCTTGGGCGGCATGCTCGCCACCGTGCGGCCGGTGACGACGGGCGTGGTCGTCTCGGTCGTGGCCACCCGGGTGGGCGCCACCGCCGTGGTTCCCCGCCGCACGAGCGACGTGGGCGCCGTGATCCGGAACAACGAGGACCCCTCGGCCACTCCGAACCCGCCGGCGCGGTCGAGGTCGCCGCCGAACAGGTGCATGCTGGTCAACACGGCGAAGGCCAGCGTGCCGGCGCTTCCGAGCGCCAGCGCACCGGCGAACCGGAGCCCGTGACGACGCCGCGGCGGCGCGCCGTAGGGCCCGTGCGATCCGAGCTCGCTCGGATGACGCCACACACGGTCTTCTGGCGGAGTCTGGGGTGACGACTCGTCGTCGTCGTCGAACCACTCACTCCGCTCCACGGCTGGCGAGCGTACCGATCAACCGGGCTGCTGTGCTCGCGGGTCGGCCGTTCGGTGGCGTCATCGGCGGGAGTTCTCACCCCGTGTGGACGTAGACTCCCGATCGTGCAACCTCCCGTCGACGGCGACGACTGGCTGGCGCTCACCTCCGGGGCGCTCCCCGTAGGTGCCGCCTACGACTGGGCGGTGCTGCCCTCGTGCGGTGCCGTCGTGCTCTTCTCGGGTACGGCGCGCGATCACGCCGAGGGTCGCACCGACGTCGTCGAGCTCGTCTACGAGGCGTACGAGTCGCAGGTGTTGCCGCGCTTCGAGTCCATCGCCGCCGAGATCCGCCGCCAGTGGCCGACCACGGGCCGCATCGCCATCCTCCACCGCACCGGGCCGCTGGCGCTCGGCGAGTCGTCGGTCGTGGTCGTCGTGTCGACGCCGCACCGGGTCGAGGCGTTCGAGGCGGGCCGGTTCGGCATCGACGCCCTCAAGGCGACGGCGCCGATCTGGAAGCAGGAACGCTGGGCCGAGGGCACCGACTGGGCGCTGGGTTCCCACGAGGTGACCACGGTGGCCGACATGGCCGACGCGGCGCGCGCCGTCGAGCGCTCGTCCGGGACGCAGGGGTAGCGCTCTGGCACGCGACCTGGCCATCGACCTGGGTACCGCCAACACGTTGGTGTACGCCAAGGGGCGCGGCATCGTCCTCAACGAGCCGACCGTGATCGCGGTCAACAGCCAGAACAAGGAAGTGCTGGCGACCGGGCACGAGGCGTGGCAGATGATCGGCCGCACACCCGGCTACATCGTGGCGGTCCGTCCGCTGCGCGGCGGCGCCATCACTGACTTCGAGATCACCGAGCGGATGATCCGCCTGCTCCTCCAGCGGGTGGGGGTGAGTCGGTTCAACCGACCGCGGGTGCTCATCTGCGTGCCCTCGGCCATCACCGAGGTGGAGAAGCGAGCGGTGACCGAGGCCGCCCGCCGGGCCGGCGCGGCCGAACCGCAGCTCATCGAGCAGCCCATGGCGGCCGCCATCGGCGCCGGCCTGCCCATCTACGAGCCGATCGGCTCC
>JANPGL010000375.1:0-22042 GCA_031423915.1 Actinomycetes bacterium
CGCGCATTTGATCGTCCACGGCAAATTGCCAACAGCTGTCGAACTGGCGGCGTACAAGACCACCAACGGCGGCAAGGTGCTCTTCTACTTCACCGCCGGCAACTACGCCATGAGCCAGATCCTGCCGGCGAGCGGTAACCAGTTCGTCGGCGGCGCGCCGTCCGCGGCGTACCCGAAGGGCGCGGTGCTCACCCCGTCGGCGGGCACCCGGTACGCGTTCGGTGGTCAGGCCTCCGACGTGACGCTCAGGTTCCTCACGGTGCAAGGCTTCTCGGCGGCGTGGCCGGCGTACGACGAAGGCGTGGTCAACCACGACTCCGGCGATCGCTGGACGTTCGAGTCGAACACGTTCCAGGACAACCACGGCGCCGCGGTGATGATCGGCACGGGCAACGTGCTGCGTGGCAACTGCATGCGTCGCAACGGCCAGTACGCCTTCAACGCCTACGAAGCGGCCAACAACGGCCACGAGGTGCTGATGGAGAACAACGAGATCGCCGGGAACAACACCGACGACATGGAGGTCAAGGTCCGTCCCGGCTGCGGCTGCTCGGGCGGCGGCAAGTTCTGGGTGTTCGCCGACGTGACCTTCCGCAACAACTGGGTGCACGACAACGTGGGCCCCGGCCTGTGGATCGACGGCAACAACAACGGCTTCATGATCACGAACAACATCTTCGAGCGCAACGCCGAGGAGGCCATCGCCTACGAGGTCAGCTACAACGCGGTGATCTCCAACAACGTGATCCGCGGCAACATGACCCGCAAGGTCACGAACGGCACGCTGCGGCCCCGTTCGAACACGTTCCCCGACGCCGCCGTTTACATCTCGGACTCGTCGGGTGCGTCGAACCTGCCCAACAAGTTCGGGATCACCACGATCTCGATCACCGGGAACCTGTTCGACGACAACCCCAACGGGCTCACCCTGTTCCCGAACCTGATGCGGGGCTGCTCGGCCACGGCGTGGTGGCTCATCTCGGACAACTGCGCCAACCTGAAGCGGCCGTTGGCCGGCACCGACCGATGGGGCGTGAAGAACGTGACCGTGTCGGGCAACACGTTCCGCTACGACGCCAACAAGGCGTACGCCACCTGCCAGGGCACGTGGTGCGGACGCAACAGCGTGTTCGCCCAGCGGCAGGGGATCGTGACCGGCAGCGGCGGCAGCGTCGACCTGCGGGAGTCGACCACGGCCGACGCCCGGAACCTGCTGTTCGACGGGACGATCCGCTTCGCCAACAACCGCTACATCGGTGACTGGCGGTTCACGGCCATCGACGGTTCGTGCACGGTCGGCGCCGACCGGTGGAAGGCGGCGGGCACGCCGGACAAGTTCTCCACCTTCGCCACGGCGAACGTGAACCTCCAGTGCGCCTCGAACCCGGCGGCCGTCGGGTTCGGCCAGGACGCCGGAAGCACGGTGGAAGCCTTCAAGTAGCACCGGCACCCTCGTGCTCGGGTCGCTCCCGCCGGTCGAACCGACCGGCGGGGGCGCCGCGTCCGGGATTGTTCCGGTCGGCGCGCAGGGCCGGCCGGTAGCATCGACGCGCTATGGCTGACATCTCGATCACGCTCCCGGACGGCTCCTCGCGCTCCTACCCGTCGGGGACGACCGCGGGCGGGGTGGCGGCGTCGATCGGCGCCCGCCTCGCCAAGGCGGCGCTGGCCGCCGTCGTGAACGGCGACGAGACCGACCTGAACGTGCCGCTGCCCGACGGCGCCAAGGTCGCCATCATCACGCCCGAGTCGGCCGAGGGGCGCCACGTGCTGCGCCACTCCACGGCCCACGTCATGGCCCAGGCCGTGACGCAGCTGTTCCCGGGGGCCAAGTTCTCGATCGGCCCGGCCATCGAGGACGGCTTCTACTACGACTTCGACCTGCCCGAGGGCCGCACGTTCTCCGAGGACGACCTGGCCGCCATCGAGGCGCGCATGGCCGACATCGTCAAGGCCGACCAGCCCTTCGTGCGCGACGAGCTGGCGGCCGACGACGCGCTCGTGCTCTTCGCCGACCAGCCGTACAAGTGCGAGATCATCGACCGTGTCCGCGGCGGTGGCGCCGACGGCTCCGATGCCGACGAGGTCGGTTCCGGCGAGACGATCAGCGTGTACCGGAACACGCCCGAGTTCGTCGACCTGTGCCGTGGCCCCCACGTCCCGTCGACGGGCAAGCTCGGCCACTACAAGCTCATGAAGGTGGCCGGCGCCTACTGGCGCGGCAACGAGAAGGGCCCGCAGCTCCAGCGCATCTACGGCACGGCGTGGGAGTCGAAGGCCGCGCTGGCCGAGCACCTCCACCGTCTCGAGGAGGCCGAGAAGCGCGACCACCGCAAGCTGGCGGTCGAGCTCGACCTGCTGTCGTTCCCCCGCGAGCTGGGCGGCGGACTGGCCGTGTGGCACCCGAAGGGCGCGGCGATCCGCAAGCTGATGGAGGACTACAGCCGGGCCCGTCACGCCTCGGGCGGCTACGAGTTCGTCTACACACCGCATCTGGCCAACGCCAACCTGTTCCAGACGTCGGGCCACCTCGACTGGTACAAGGACGGCATGTACCCGGCCATGGAGATGGACAACGGGACGTACTACCCGAAGCCCATGAACTGCCCGATGCACTGCTTGATCTTCCGCTCGCGGCAGCGCTCGTACCGCGAGCTGCCGCTGCGACTGTTCGAGCTGGGCACCGTGTACCGCTACGAGCGGGCCGGCACGCTCCACGGGCTCATGCGCATCCGCGGCTTCACGCAGGACGACAGCCACATCTTCTGCACCGAAGAGCAGCTGGCCACGGAGATCGCCTCGCTGCTCGACTTCGTGATCTCGGTGCTGCGGGCCTTCGGCTTCGAGGACTTCCAGTTCTACCTGTCGACGAAGGACCCGGTGAAGTTCGTCGGGTCCGACGACATCTGGGACAAGGCCACGGCCGCCCTCAAGTCGGCGCTGGACCGCCACGGCCTCGAGTACGCGGTGAAGGAGGGCGACGCCGCCTTCTACGGCCCGAAGATCGACATCGACGTGCGCGACGCCATCGGCCGCCGCTGGCAGCTGTCGACGATCCAGTGCGACTTCAACCTGCCCGAGCGCTTCGAGCTCGAGTACGTGGGCAGCGACAACGCCCGCCATCGCCCGATCATGCTTCACCGCGCCCTGTTCGGCTCGGTGGAGCGCTTCTTCGGCGTGCTGGTCGAGCACTACGCCGGCGCCTTCCCCACATGGCTGGCGCCCGTGCAGGCCAGCGTCCTGCCGGTGGCCGACGCCCACGAGGGCTACGCCCGCGAGCTCGTGGCCAAGCTGACGGCCGCCGGGTTCCGCGCCGAGCTGATCGTGGCCGACGAAGGCCTGGGCAAGCGAATCGCCGTGCAGAAGTCTGCCAAGGTGCCGTACGTGCTGGTGGTCGGCGAGACCGACGTGGCCCACGGCACGGTGGGCGTGAACGCCCGCGGTCAGCAGGTCGAGCGCGACGTCCCGGTCGACGCGTTCCTGGCCCGTCTGGCCGACGAGGTGGCGGCGACGTCGATCGTCTGATCACCGGCCCAGCACCCGGTCGAGCAGGTCGCCGGCCAGTTGTCCGGCGTCGAGCGCCAGTCCCCTCGCCGAGAACCACGACACCACGTTGGCGACGTCGCGGTACAGGTACTCGGGCCCTTGGGGGTTGCCGGCGACGTCGACGATCTGGGGCAGGTCGATGATCCACACGCGTCCGTGGTGGACGAGCAGGTTGTAGGCGCTGAGGTCACCGTGCGCGTACCCCGCCTCGGCGAGCGCCGTGAGCGAGGCCCACAGGTCGACCCACAGGGACGTCAACGCGGGAGCGTCGGGCCGCAACTGGGCGAGTCGGGGCGCGGCGGTGCCGTCGGCGTCGCCCAGGAACTCGAGCGTGAGCGCGGTCCCATCGAGCTGCACGGGGTAGGGCACCGGCAGGCCGAGCGACCACAGCCGGCAGAGCGCGGCGTGCTCGGCCACGGCCCACTGGCCGGCGATGATGGCGAGGCCGATCTCGGTGCGGTTGGCCATGGCCCGCATCTCGCGGCTGCGCCGGACCCGCCGGCCGGCGAGGTAGCCGGCGTCGCGGTGGAACAGGCGGTGCTCGCGGTCGCGGTAGTGCTTCACGGCCAACAGGTGCGACCGGCCGTCGGGCGTGGCGCGCTCGACGAGGTGCACGTCGGCCTCCTTCCCCGTCTTGATGACGCCGCGGTCGTGATCGATGGCGTCGCCGTCGGTCAGCAGCCACGCGGGACGCGGGTCGGGGCCGTGGGCGTCGGCATCGACCCAGTTGGCCCAACGGGCGTCGGCGGGTAGGCCTTCGTCGAGCTCGAAGGTGAGCTCGGGCGACGGCAGGTCGGGGTCGGCATCGGGTGCCGCGATGACGAAGCGGGGGTCGTCGTCGTCCCAGCGACGACGGCGGTACATCTTGGACACGGGGTCTCCTCGGCGAGGGTGCGAGGAGCGGCGCGCGCGTGTCGGTCAGCGGCGGGCGGCGTCCTCGCGTCGGATGGCGGCGCGGAAGGGCACGGGACGGGCATCCATGGCGTGCCTCCTTCGCTCGGCCGGCCGACGCCGGGATTGACGAGCGCACCTTGCCGCACGGGCCGCGGCGCGGCAAGCGAATATCGGGGCCCCACGCGGCCCGTGGCACGATGGCGCCGTGCTGGAGCGGTTGTGGAGCGGGTGGCGGTCGACCTATGTGTCGTCGGTGGGCGACGCTCCGACCGACGGGGACACCCGGTCGGTGTTCACGCGGATACTCGCCTCGGGCCTGTCCGACGACGAGACGAACGTGGTCCACCGGGGCGTCCGGTGCTTCGCCCTCCTCAACGCCTACCCGTACGCCACGGGGCACACGTTGATCCTGCCGTACCGTGAGGTGCCCGACCTGGAGGACCTCGATCCGGACGAGATGGCGGAGCTGTGGGCAACGGTGACCGACGCGGTGCGGGCCATCAAGTCCACCTACCGCCCGGGGGGCGTGAACGTGGGGGTCAACCTCGGCCAGCCCGCGGGCGGCAGCGTCAGCCAGCACCTCCACGTCCACGTGGTGCCGCGCTGGATCGGCGACGGCAACTTCATGCTGGCGGTGGCCAACACCCGCACCCTGCCCGAAGCGCTCGGTGACACCGCCGCTCGGATCCGCGCCGCCTGGCCGCACTAGCTCGGGGGCTGCGCCCCCGGACCCCATCGGCGCCCGGGTCGCTGGCGCTCCCTCGGTCGTCCGGCCTCGCTGCGCTCGGCCGGAGTAGCCTTGATCCCGATGCCCGACGCCCCCACCTCCGACGACGGCGAGCTGCGAGACGTCCTGCCCGAGGACCTCGACGCCCGAGCGCTCGCCGGGCCGTACGAGTTCCCCGACAACAGCCGCCGCCGGACACCCGGCGTGATGTACCTGCTCATCGCCGCGCTCTGTCTCGTGCTGTGGCTGGTGCGCCGCGGCGACCGTCCCGTGCTGGTCAACAACGGCTTCCTGCTGGCCGCCGTGCTGCTGGGCGCGCTCGGGGTGCTGTGCGTCACCTCGGGCTGGAGGATGCAGCTCGACGAGAAGCAGGCGCTCGTGGCGGCCACTGCGGCCGTCGGCTTCCCGGTCGGTCACGCGTCGGCTCAGCTGGCCTGGCGCGGCCTGCGCAGCCGACCCACGTGGCGGATCCTGTGCTACTCGGCCGAGGACCCGCCCCGCCGGCGGGGGTTCGTCCTCGTCGACGCCGTCGACGGTCACACCGTCGAGCAACTGGTGGAGGACAACCCGGAAGACGACTGGGCGTCCGCCGCTCAGTGACGGCTGGTGCGTGTGCCGCGATCGTCGTCGGCTGCGGTGGCGCGGAGCAGGTCGAGCCGGGCGCGCGACACACGTGAGCGCACGGTGCCCACGGGGCAGCCGCACACCTCGGCGGTCTCGTCGTACGAGAGGCCGAGGATCTGGGTGAGCACGAAGGCGGCGCGCCGGTCGGGGTCGAGCTGCGAGACCAGCTCGTCGAGGTCGACGTCGCCCGACGAGTCGGGCACGACAGGGGCGTCGGTGTGGGCCCGGAACCGCTCGAGCAGCGCTCGCTGGCGACGGTTCCGCCGCACGGCGTCGGCGCACACACGCCACGCGACCGAGAGCAACCAGGTGCGGGCGCTCGCCTCGGCCCGGAACGAGCGCAGGGATCCGATGGCACGCAGGAAGGTCTCCTGCGTCAGGTCGTCGACGGCGTTGCGGTCGCCGGCGTGGGCGCAGAACCGCCAAACGTCGGGCTGGGCCCGTCGGACGAACGCGGCCAGCGCGTCGCGGTCGCCGTCCTTGGCGGCCAGGGCCAACCGGGTGAGCTCGTCCATGGCCTTGGCGATCCTGGCATGCGTGACCCGCTCCTCACAACGATCCCCGCCCCGATCTCGAGGGTCCGTCGACCCTGGCGCGCGCGATCGACCGGAACCGGGGAACCAGACCCGCCGACGCGACGACCTAGATGACGTGAGGGCCGAACGCACGGGACGCGAGACTGTGGGGATGGATTGCGCCGCCGCCCCCGACGCCCTGTCAGCGGGCCTCGACGGCGAGCTGGCCGACGACGAGCGGCTGGCGTTGGACCGTCACCTGGTCACCTGCGCCGCTTGCCGGTCGTTGCGCGACGAGCTGCGCGTGGTCCACCGGGCCGTGCGCCTGCGCCCGGCCGAGTCGGTGCCCGACCTGTCGGCGCGCATCCTGGCGGTCGCCAACCCGCCGAGGCCGGGGCACGGCGAGTGGATCCGCACGGCCCTCCTCGTCGTCGCCCTCACCCAGCTGGTCCTCGCCGTGCCGGGACTGCTCGGGCGCACCGACGGCACGACGGTCCACGTCGCCCGCCACCTCGGCTCGTTGGAGCTCGCCTTCTCGCTCGGCTTCGTCTACGCGGTGTGGCGGCCGGTGCGGGCGTTCGGCCTGCTCCCCATGGCGGGCGCGCTGGCGCTCGCCATCGCCGTGACGTCGGTGCTGGACATCGCACAGGGCCGGGCCGCAGCCGTGGGCGAGGCGCACCACCTCCTCGACGTCGTCGGGTTGGCGCTGCTGTGGATCCTGGCCGGCGCGCCGACGCCGTGGGGCCGGCGCGGTCCGGCCGACGGGCACGCCCCCCGGCGGCGGGTGTCGTTGCGGCGGGCGTCACGCCCCGAGCTCGACGACGTGTGGTCGGACGCGTCCTGACGACGGGTCAGCCGCCGGGCGGCGGCGTGGCGGAGGTGATCACGGGCACCTGTTGGGTCGACACGTCGGGCACGACGCGCCCGCCGGTCACGAACGGCAGCACCTCGGCGAAGTAGGACCGCATGGCCTCGCCCATGCCGACGTCGAAGCCGCGGGACTCCGACAGGAACCAGCGGTGCTCGAGCAGTTGGTGGTACAGCTCGGCGGGGTCGAGCGTGTCGCGCAGGTCGTCGGGCACCGCGGCGATCGTGGGCTCGAACACCTGCTCGAGCCAGCGCACGGCCACGATCGATTCGGCCAGGGGTCGGGGCTGGAACGCGCCGAACTGCCAGATGTCGTTGAGCAGCCGGCGAGCCTGGTTCTCCTCGGTCCTGAGCCCGGTGAGGGCCGCGAGGCGCGGGCCGTGGAAGCCGCTCTCGACGACGGCCGGCGTGATGCGCAGGCGCGAGCCCTGCGGGTCGGTGGCCACCTCCAGCTCGACGACGTCGAAGCCGAGGTCGTTGACCCGGGCGATGCGTTGCGCCACCCGGTAGCGCTCGTCGGGCCCGAACACCTCGGAGCTCGTCACCTCGGCCCACAGACGCTGGTACCGCTCGTACAGCGCGTCGGCGGTGGCGAGCGCGTCGACCTCCATCGGCACGCGGCCGGCGGCCTGCAGGTCGAGGAGGCCGCCGAGGAAGTTCTCCTGAGCGACGCTGAGGTCGAAGCGACGTTGGCCGTCGGACAGCTGCTCGTGGGCCTCGCCCGTCTCGACGTCGACCACGTAGGCCGACAGCTTGCCGGCGTCGCGCCGGAACAGCGTGTTCGACAGGGAGCAGTCGCCCCAGAAGAACCCGACGAGGTGAGCGCGCACGAGCAGGCCGACGAGCGCGTCGATGAGCTGGTCGCGCAGCTGCGGGATGCCGACGCGCCCGACGAACAGACGCCGGTAGGGGAGTGAGAAGTCGAGGTGGCGCGTGACCAGCAGGCCCTCGCCGTCGGCCTCGTCCCCGCGTCCGGCCACGAAGGCCACCGCCTCCACCGCGGGGATCGACGCGGTGGCCAGGTGGCGCAACAGCGTGTACTCGCGCTCGGCCAGCAGCTCGGGGAGCTCCTTCACCACGTACAGGTGGTGGGCCAGCTCCAGGTACCGGACGATGTGCCGGTGGGCCCCGTCCGTGCCGATCTTGACCCGCGGGTCCTCCCACGTCGCCAGCCGGTCGGCCAGGGGGAAGTCGAGCAGCTCCGCGTGCTCCGCGGGGGAGGTGACCTGGACGCGCACACCGACAGCGTGCCAGGCCGCCCCGGTCAGTGCTTGCCGTTGCCGTTCGCGTGGGCGGTAGCGGTGGCTCTGTCGACCAGGTGGTCGGGCAGCACGTCGTAGTGGTCGTGCCGGGCCGTGAAGCGGCCGCGCCCGCCGGTCATCGAGCGCAGGTCGATGGCGTAGCGGCCGAGCTCGGCGGTAGGCACGAGCGCGGTGATCTCGTTGTGACCGCTGTCGAGCTGATCGGTGCCGAGGACGCGGCCGCGCCGGCTGTTGATGTCGCCCATCACGTCGCCCTGCAGGCCGGCGGGCACCGCCACCTCGAGGCGCGACACCGGCTCGAGCACCGCCACGCGGGCTCGGGCCATGGCGTCCTTGAAGCCGAGCGACGCCGCGGTCCTGAAGGCCATCTCGGACGAGTCGACCGAGTGGAACTTGCCGTCGAAGCACTCGACACGGATGTCGACCACGGGGAAGCCGTGCACGCCGCCCGCCACCATCGTCTCCTCGACACCCCGCTGTACGGCCGGGATGTACTGGCGGGGGATGGCGCCGCCCACGATCTTGTCGACGAACTCGAACCCGGCGCCGCGCTCGAGCGGCGACACCCGCAGCATGGCCACCGCATACTGGCCGTGACCGCCCGACTGCTTCTTCAGCTTGCCTTCGGCCTCCGCGCTGCCGACGATGGTCTCGCGGTACGGCACACGCACGTCCTCGGTGACGACGTTCACGCCGAACTTGCGGGCCAGTCGTTCCATGACGACGGCGAGGTGGGTGTCGCCGGCGCCGCGCAGCACGGTCTGGTGCGTCTCCTCGACGCGGTCGACGACGAGCGCGGGATCCTCGATCTGGAGGCGTTGCAGGGCGCCCATCAGCTTGTCGTCGTCGGCCTGGGTCTTGGCCCTGATGGCCACGCCGTACACCGCAGGTGCCGGCGTCACCGGAGCGACCGTCACCGGTTGGTTCTTCGGCGTGAGCGTGTGGCCGGTGCGGGTGCCGGCCAGCTTGGCCACCGCGGCGATGTCGCCGGCCACCACTTCGTTGGTGGGGAGCTGATCCTTGCCGCGCAGCACGAACAGGCCGTGGAGGCGCTCGTCGGCGCCGGTGGCTGGGTTCAACAGGTGGTCGTCGGTCTTGATGGTGCCCGACAGCACCTTGAACAGCGAGAGCTGACCGACGAACTGATCGACCACGGTCTTGAACACGAACGCCAGCGGCTCGCCCGACGCGTCGGCGTCGATGGCCACCTCGGTGCCGCCGGCGACCACGATGGCCCCGCGATCGGCGGGTGACGGGCCGAGCTCGCAGATGAAGTCGGCCAGCCGGTCGACGCCCACCCCGGTGAGGGCCGAGCCGAGCAGCACGGGGAACTCGGTGCCGTCGCGCATCGCCTGGGCCAGCGTGCGCTCGAGCTCGGCGACGCTGGGCACGTCGCCGCCGAGGTAGCGCTCGAGCTGTTCGTCGTCTCCCGAGACGATCTCCTCGACGAGCTGGTCGTGGAGATGATGCTCCTCGTCGGCGATCTCGGCCGGGAGCGGGGCTCCGTGGTGGCTGCCGTCGGCCTCGTACTCGATGGCGGCCTCGGTGAGTACGTCGGCCACCCCGTGGAGCGCGCCCGCCTCGCCGAGGGGGAGCTCCAGCGGAGCGAACCCCGATCCGAACGTGGCGCGCAACTGGTCGAGGACGCGGGCGAACGACGCGCGCTCCTTGTCTTCCTTGTTCACGAAGACCATGCGGGGCAGGCCGAGCTCGGCGCAGCGCTTCCAGAGGGCCTCGGTCTGGACCTCGACACCCTCGACCGCGTTGACGACGAGCACGGCGAGGTCGGCGACGCGCAGCGCCGCCTCGGCCTCACCGATGAAGTCGGCGTACCCGGGGGTGTCGATCAGGTTGATCTTGAAGGTCTGACCGGCGGGCGTGGTCCACTCGAGCGGAGCGATCGCCAACGAGATGGAGATGGCGCGTCGGTGCTCCTCGGGTTCGGTGTCGCAGGCCGTGGAGCCGTCCTCCACCCGACCGGCACGACTGATGGCCTTGGCCTGCAGCAGCAGGGCCTCCGCCAGCGTCGTCTTGCCACTTCCGCCGTGTCCCACCAGGGCCACGTTGCGGATCTGCTCGGTCGGGAACCTGGGCATGCATCCCCCTCCACCTTCGGCGTGAGGCCGAATGTACCCCTGCCGCGGCCACGGTCGTGACGGGCCGAGCGACACGGACCGCTGGGCCGAAGGACCCGAGGTCGCTCAGCCGGCGAGGTCGTCGATGGCGCGCAGCGCCCCGCCGACCGCGAGCGCGTGACGACGCAAGCCGGCGAGCGTCACGTCGTCCCACCGGTCGGGGTGGACGGCGGAGATGTGATCGGCCACGGCGGCGGCCGTCGACTCGGGGTCGCTCCCTGCGGGAACACCCACGAGCGCGGCGGCGTCCGCGATGCCGGCGCGCGCCGCAGCCTCGTGCGGTCGGGCCGAACGGCGACCGTCGTCGTCGAGGGCGGCGTGGCCCTGGTGGAGTCGTCGGGGGAAGCTGCGGAAGGCGACGGCCAGGTCGCCGGGGGAGGAGTCGCTCACGGGACGGACCGTACGCCCTTGACGGTGCCTTGCGTCATCGCCCCGCCGGTCACAGGTAGTGACGTGTAACCTGTTCTCAATGTTCGACGGCCGTTTCCGTGCTCCCATCGACAAGGCCGTCCGCCCTGTCGGGCAGAGCCTCCGCAAGACGGGCATGACCCCGGATCACCTGACGATCATCGGGTTGGTCCTGGCTGCCGCCGCGGCGGTGGTCATCGGGAGCGGCGCGCTGCAGGCCGGTCTGCTGCTGGTGGTCCTCGCCGCCCTGCCCGATCTGCTCGACGGTGCGCTGGCCAAGGCCGCCAACGTGGCCAGCCAGCGCGGCGCGTTCTTCGACTCGGTGGCCGACCGGGTCACCGATGGGCTGCTCTTCGGTGGCATCGCCTGGTACCTGGCCTCGAAGGGCACGCCCCAGTTGGCCGTGCTGCCGTTCGCCGTGATGGGCGTGTCGCAGCTCATCTCCTACGAGCGGGCCAAGGCGGAATCGCTCGGCCTGTCGGCCAAGGGCGGCCTGATGGAGCGCGCGGAGCGCATCATCCTGCTCTGCCTCGGCCTCCTGTTCGACTGGCTGCTCGTCCCGGTCCTGTGGGTCATGCTCGGTCTCACGGTCCTCACCGCCGTTCAGCGCTTCGTGAAGGTGTGGCAGCAGGCGAGCGTGGCGCCCGCCACGGCCGCCCGGCTCGAGGCCCGCCGCACGCGTGCCGTGGATCGGCGGACCGCCCGCGCCAGCCGGCGCCGCACGCTGCTCGATCAGTCCCGCCGCCGCCCGCCGCGGTGACCGACGCCGACGACCCTCACCCCGGGCGCGACGGTCTGTTCGACCGATTCGGCCTCGCCAGCTACAAGCTCGCCTCGCTGGTGGCGCAGGGCATGCCAGGCCCGGTGGCCCGCGCCACGGCGCAGTCGCTCGGCACGGTGTTCTCGCAAGGCATGCGCGCCCAGCGGTCGATGGTGGCGCGCCATCAGCGGCGCGTGAACCCGGCACTCGAGGGCGCTGCGCTCCGCCGGGCCGTGAACCATGCGTTCGACTGGTACGCGCGCTACTGGGTCGAGAGCTTCCGGCTGCCGAGCCTCACCGCCAGTGAGGTGGCGCAGCAGATGGCCACCACCGGCTACGCCAACGTGGTCGACGGCCTCGCCGCCGGCAACGGCGTGATCCTGGCGCTGCCCCACCTGGGCGGCTGGGAATGGGCCGGGCGCTGGGTGGCCGACAACGGGCTGAAGATCACGGTCGTCGTCGAACCGATCGAACCGCCAGAGCTGTTCGAGTGGTTCCGCGACCTGCGTTCGAAGCTCGGCATGACGGTGGTTCCCCTCGGGCCCGAGGCCGCCTCGGCCTGCCTGCGGGCGTTGCGCCAGAACGAAGTGCTGTGCCTGCTGTCCGACCGAGACATCGGCCGCAGCGGCGTCGAGGTCGACTTCTTCGGTGAGCGCACGACGTTGCCGGCCGGCCCGGCGACCCTGTCGTTGCGCACGGGGGCGCCCGTGCTGCCGACCGGGGTGTTCTTCACGGAGAAGGGCGACGGCCACCTCGGCGTGGTCGGCGCGCCCGTCACCATCGAACGCACCGGCAAGCTGCGCGCCGACGTGTCGCTGTTCACCCAGGCGTTGGCCGGCGATCTGGAGACCCTGATCCGTCGGGCGCCCGAGCAGTGGCACCTGTTCCAGCCCAACTGGCCGAGCGACCCCGGATATGGCGCCTGAGCGGGTGACGCAGTGCCTCGGCGCCTGAGCGCGAGCGCCGCGATGGCCCGGGCGTCGGTCGTGTCGTGAGCCGCTGCGGTCGGTGTGGCAACCGCCTGACGAGGCGGAACCCGAGCTGCCCGGCGTGCGGGTCCCGTGTCGCCGAGGGCGAGCTCGAGCTGGAGCTTCCCGACGACGGTTGGAGCGGGTTCGACGGCCGCGAGGTCGTGCTCGGGGGCTCACGTGGCGGCGGTCGACCGGCGCGGCGACGTGGCGCGCTGGTACTGCTCGGCGCGGTCGTCGTGGTCGTGGCGAGCGTGGCGGTCGGCGGGCGGGCCGAACAGCGAGCGGTGAGCACCACGACCACGGTGCCGGCCACTGAGGCGGCGACCACCGTGGGCTCCGACCCCGTCGATCCGACGGCGGTGTCGTCGGCGCTCCGACCCTTGCTCGTGCCCGACGCCGCGGGCCGCGTCCGCTTCGGGAACGGCCCGGCGCTCGGCGTCCCGTCCGGGTTGGTCGCGCTCGTCGTGGCGGGCGACCGCGTGTTCCGCGTCGACCTCGACGATCCGACCGTCACCCTCACCTCGATCGTCGTGGATGGCCAGCGCCCGATGGCGCGGACGACGATCGGCCTGCTGGTCGCCCGGTACGGGAACGAGCCGATCCTGGTGCCCCCCGATGGAGGAGACCCGATCCCGCTCGCGGTCAGCGGATCGTACGTCGGTGAGGGACCGCCGGGCCGCCTCTGGTTCGCCGACGAGGAGCTCGGCCGGTTCCGCCTGCGATTCGTCGCGCCCACGTCCGCGGGCGCGGTCGTCGAGGCCGAGCTCGGCGACGCCCCCGACGTCGGTCTCGGTGGCCGTCTCGTCGTCGTCGACGGCGAGCTCGGGGCGCTCGCGGTGGGGCCCGACGGCACGTATCTCGTGTCGGGCGCCGCACCGCCGCGGCGGATCAGCCCCGGCCGTGTGTCGGGCGCCGCCGGCGCGTTCGCGCTCGAGCAGCACTGCGCCGAGCAGCTCGACTGCACCACCGTGGTGCTCGACGTCGGGACGGGCGAGCGTCGAGCGCTGCCGTCGGCCACCCCCGACACGGCGGGTTTCGGCGCGGCCCTGTCGCCGGACGGGCGGTACGTCGTCGTGTCGAGCCTGTTGGGTGCGGGCAACAACGTCGTGCACGCCAGGCTGACCCTCGTGGGACTCGACGGGACGAGCGTGGAGCTCGGCGGGAGCGAGAGCGTCTGCGTCGTCGCGTGCGCAGGGGCACCCGCCTGGTCGCCCGATGGTTCCTGGCTCGTGGGCGTCCGCGACACCGGCACGCTGTGGGCCTGGGCGCCCGGGCGCGACGCACCGGTGACGATCACGCTGCCGAACGCCACGGTCGACGGCTGGCCCCTCTACGCGGCGTCTGTCGTCGTCGTGCCGGCAGCGTGGACGTTGACCACCCTGCCCGTCGACGCCCGCGGCTGACCGGCCGGCGCGGCCCTCTACGTTGTCGCCATGCACGACCCCGTCCGAACCGCCAGCCTCGGTGGGGTGATCGGGCCCGCGGGATTCATCGGCGCGTGGGTCATCGGCGCGGCCGTCACCTCGTCGCCGTACTCCTCGATCGACGACGCGATCAGCCGGTTGGCCGCGGTCGGCTCCGAGACCCGCTGGCTGATGACCGCCGGATTCGTCACCTTCGGCCTGTCGCTCCCGGTGTACGCGTGGGCGCTGGGCGCCACCGTCCCCGGACGCGCGTGGATCACCGCGACGGCGACGGGATTGGCGACGCTGGCGGTTGCGGCTGCACCCCTCGACCGTTCCGACACGGTCGACCGGTTGCACGGCGTCTTCGCCGGCATCGGCTACCTCACGCTCGCCGCTACGCCGCTTCTCGCGGCCCGGCCCTTGCTCGCGATGGGCCACCGACGCCTCGCCCGTTCGGGCATCGCCGCCGGCACGGCATCCGCGATCGCGCTGGCGCTCACGACCACGGGTCTGCCGACCGGACTCTTCCAGCGCGTCGGCTTGACCGCCAGCGACGTGTGGATCGTCGCCACCGCGCTGGCGATCAGGCGAGGAACGGCCGGTGGCGTCCGCACCCGGCACCACCGCCCAGCTCGCTGAACTCGCACGCCGGGCGGTCGCGGCGGGACTACGGACGAACGACCCGGTTGCGGGCCGAGACCGACGGGTACGTTCGAGGTGCTGGTCCGATCGGTCGACGACCGAGCCGTCCCGCACCTGGAGGTTGCCGCCATGGAACGTCGCATCATCGTGGGTACCGACGGCTCGGCCTCGGCCGGTCATGCCGTCGACTGGGCCGCGGCCGAGGCCGATCGTCGGGGCAGCGACCTGGTGATCGTGAACGGCTGGCTCACGATGGCCGTCGCCACCGACCCGACCGGCAGCTCGTTCGGCCCGTGCCAGCAGGCGGGCCGGGAGGTCCTCGATGCCGCCGAGGCCCGGTGTCGCGCCGCGCACCCGGGGCTGACGGTGACCACCGAGCTCGTGGCCTCGAGCGGGGAACGGGCGTTGATCGGATCCGCCGCTCCCGACGACCTCGTCGTCACGGGGGCGCGGGGGCACGGCGCTGTCGGGTCGTTGTTGCTCGGCTCGACCGCAGATCGCGTGCTGCACCACGCACCCGGCACCGTCGTGATCGTGCGCTGAGCACGCTGGCGCCTCAGGGCGAGTGTGTCGCCTCGCTCGGCTCGGCGTACGTGACCGCCCGGTTCGCGCCCCGTCGAAGCGGGTCCCCGGAGGGCCGGCGCGACGGCCGGACGACCGGCGGTTCTGGTTGGATGGATCGATGAGCTGGTGGCGACGTTCTCGGGGTCCCGTCGTGGACCCCGACACCATCGAGGCGCTCGTGGACTCGACGGTGGCGTTGGCGGGGCGGCTCGACGCCGCGGCACGGGCGCGGCTCGTGGACCTGACCGGCGCGCTGGTGGACGCGTTCGGCTGGGAGACCACCGACGGGATGGTGCTCACCGACGAGATGCGCGTGACCATCGCCGCCAACGCCGCCCTACCCGTGCTCGAGCTCGACGTGGGCGTGTACGCGCAGGTGCGCGCCGTGATCGTGCGGCCCACGGCGGCCCGATCGTCGGGCCGCCGCGCCGGCCCGACGGCCGGCACCGTCGACGACTCGCCGATGTGGACCACGGGGGTGGCTATGCCGGGCACCGGACCGGTGGCCATCTCGTGGGACGCCGCCCGGCACGACAGCGCGCACCCACAGTCGGGCCACAACCTCGTCATCCACGAGTTCGCCCACAAGATCGACATGAGCGACGGCGACGGAGACGGCGTGCCGCCGCTGCGCGGACCGGCGCGGGCGCAGTGGCACGCCATGGTGGCGGACGCGTTCGCCGAGGCCGACGAGGCCGCCCACGAGGTGCTCGGCGACTACGCGTGGACGAACCGGGCCGAGCTGTTCGCAGTCGCGTCGGAGGCGTTCTTCTGCACCCCGGGCCGCCTCGCACTGGCCGCCCCCGCACTGTACGACGGACTGCGTGCCTTCTACCGGCTGGACCCCGGCGCGTGGCTCGGTGCGGCGTAGACGTCGGTCGGCGACCGCTCAGCCCGTGGAGTCGACGAGCGCGGTGCCCGCCCGACGGAGCTCGTCGAGTGCCCGGGCGGTGGTGCCCGCAGCGACGCCGGCGACGAGCGGCAGCAGCACGCGCACCGACAGCCCGGCAGCGACGGCATCGAGCGCCGTGGCCCGAACGCAGTGGTCGGTGGCCAGGCCGACCACGTCGACCTCGTCGATGCCGTGGCCGCGCAGCACCTCGGCCAGCGTGTGCCCGTGGTGGTCGTGGCCCTCGAAGCCGGAGTAGGCCGCCGTGCGCTGTCCCTTGCGCACCACGACCGTGCCCGCCGGCAGCCTCAGATGGGGGTGGAACTCGGCGCCCTCCGTGCCCTGCACGCAGTGGACCGGCCACGTCGACACATAGTCGGGCACGCTGGCGAAGTGGGGGAACGCGTCGTCGATCACGTGCGCCGGGTGCCAGTCGGTCGTGGCCACCACGAGGTCGTAGACGTGATCGGCCAGATGAGCGGTGATGCCGGCGGCCACCGCATTGCCACCGGCGACCGCCAGTGAGCCGCCCGGGCAGAAGTCGTTCTGGACGTCGACCACGACGAGGGCACGGGCCATGGCGCCCATCCTGTCACGGCGCGATCTTGGTCGCCCGGCGGCCTGTGACTAGGGTCCGGAGCGCCACACGCGGAACCAGGGGGAACCTGCCGTGAGCGAACCGACCGTGCTCGTCGAACGCCGTGACGACGGCGTCGCCGTCCTCACGCTGAACCGTCCGTCTGCCCGCAACGCCGTCAACGTCGAGCTGGCCGCCGCGCTGGTCGATGCCATGGCGGCCAGCCAGGACGCTCGCTGCATCGTGATCACCGGCCGCGACCCGGCGTTCTGTGCCGGGCTCGACCTGCGCAACCTCGGCACCGACAAGTTGGCGCAGCTACCCCGCTTCATCGACGCGGTCGGTCAGTCGGCCGTGCCGACGATCGCCGCGGTCAACGGGGCCGCCGTCACCGGCGGGTTCGAGGTGGCCCTGGCGTGCGACTTCCTCGTGGCGTCCGATCGGGCCCGCTTCGCCGACACCCACGTGCGCGTCGGTGTCTACCCCGGGCCGGTGCTCGTCGACCTGCCGCGCCGGGTCGGCATGGCCAAAGCGCGCGAGATGTCGATGACGGGCAACTTCGTCGACGCCGAGACGGCGCTGCGGATCGGGCTGGCCAACCATGTCGTGCCCCACGTCGAGCTGCTGGCGTTCGCGCTCGAGCTCGCCGGTGCCATCGCGGAACAAGACCCGCGCATGATCGCCACGATGCGGCGCGACTGGGACGAGACCGGCGCCCTGCCCCGGTGGGACGCCCACCGTCGGCACGGCGAGATCGGGCGCGACGCCGGCTTCGGTGCGGCTGGCAGCGACACGCTCCGGGCCAACATGGGCGCGGTCGTGGCACGGGCGCATCGCCAGGACCCGAACCGCTAGCGGGCGACGGGTTCGCGGCGGGGGCGGTTGCGGTGCCGCGTCTCCGCAACCTCGGCGAGTGCGGGCACGGCGCCTGCACCGAGGACGATCACGAACCACGCCGACATCAGGGAACCCACCGTGCCGGTGGCGAGCAGGGAGGCCCCGGCGACGGTGCCGCCCCTCGAGACCATCCAGGCTCGGAGCCGGCATGCTCGGGCGCCCGACAACCGCAAGGCGAACGCGAGATCGCCCGTCGCCACGGCCCGCTCGAGGGACGCCAGCGCCCACTGCTCGTCGAGGGAGAGGGCGCCGCAGAGGACGTCGGGGTGAGCCTGGTCGGCGGCATGGCCGCGCCGCCACGCTCGACGGAACGTGGGCGCGCCCACGTCAGGCTCCGCCGTCGAAGCGAACGGAGGCGTGTTCGGCGTTGGCGCGGCATGTCATGGCGGCTCCGTCGGTGGGGTCCGCCGCCCACGTTCCCCGCGCGGGACGGTTCCAAACCGCACGTGCGCTTGGTGTTGGCTAGGGTAGGCGACACGACCAGGGGGGATCGATGAAGGACGCCAAGCAGGACCGGCTCAAGGCCACGAAGCTCTTCGCGGATCTGGACAAGAAGGAGGTCGAGCTCGTCTCGGAGATCACCACCGAGATCACCGTGCCGGCCGGCACCGTGCTGGCCCGGGAAGGGCACGCCGGGCACGAGGCGTTCGTGATCGAGGAGGGCACCGTCGACATCTCGATCGGTGGGACCAAGGTGAACACCGCCGGCCCGGGCGAGCTGGTGGGCGAGCTCGCCCTGCTGCTCCACGACGAGCGCCAGGCGACGGTCACCGCCGCCACGGACCTCAAGATCCTCGTCATCGAGCCGGGCCGTTTCCAGCAGCTCCTCGACAGCGTTCCGAGCGTGTCCCGGCAGCTCGTCGTCTCGCTGGCCAAGCGCCTGCGCGAGACGGACCGTCACCTCAAGCACTGAGTCGCCCCACGGGTCCCTCGCCAAGGCGACGGGACCCGTGGCGCGTGCGCACCTCAGTCGAGCATGTCGCGCACGACGCCGAGCCAGTAGTTCGTGCACAGTCCGAGCGAGTCGACGTCGATGCGCTCGTCGTGACCGTGGAAGCGGCTGGCGAACTGGGCGAAGCTCACCCCCGGGCTGAACAGACCCGTGCCGTAGGCCACGGTGCCCTTCTCACGGAAGAACCGCGAGTCCGTCGCCCCGACGATCAGCTCGGGCAGCAGGTGGGCGCTCGGGTAGACGAGCTGCGTGTGCTTCTCGAGCGTCTCGAACATCGGGTTGCGCATCGACGACTGGGAGGCCTCGTCGTTGAAGATGGCCTCGATCTCGATCCGGTCGGCCAGGTCGCCCACGGCCTCGCGCAGCATGGCGTTCACGTCGTCGCCGGTCACGCCGGGCAGGGTGCGGATGTCGACGTCGATCTGGACCTTGTCGGGGATCACGTTCGACTTCACACCGCCGTGCACGACGTTCGGCGAGATCGTCGTGTGGGTGCAGGCGTGGAGCAGCTTCGCCGTCGGCACCGGTAGCTGCTCGAGCGTGTCCATCAGCCGGGCCGGGTCGAGCAGCGCCACCTTGGTCTCCTCGGGCAGGTCGCTGGCGCGCACGCGCTGCACCCACAGCTCGTCGAGGCGCGCCTTGGGCACGAAGGCCGCCAGCCGCCGCACGACTTCGGAGGCGGTGACCACCGCGTTGTCGGTGCGGAACGGCATGGAGCCGTGGCCGGGCGTGCCCCGCACCGTGAGCCGCCGCCAGGCGATGCCCTTCTCGCCGATCGAGATGCCGACGGCCTTGCCGCCCCCGTGGGGCCAGCCGCCCATCTCGGTGAGCACGTAATCGCTCTTGATGGCGTCCCAGTGGTGGTCGACCATCCAGCGGGCGCCCCACACGCCGCCCGCTTCCTCGTCGGCCACGCCGAAGTAGAGCAGGGTGCCCTTGGGCTTCCAGCCGGTGCGGGCCAGGTGTCTGAACGCCACCGCCATCGACGCCGTCAGGTTGAGCATGTCGATGGCGCCGCGCCCCCACACCTCCCCGTCGACCAGGTCACCGCCGAACGGATCGCGCGACCAGCCGTCGGGGCTGACCGGCACCACGTCGGTGTGGCCCATCAGGCAGATGGTCGGCGCGTCGGGATCGGACCCCTCGATGCGCGCCACCATCGAGTTCCGGCCCGGCCTCGGCGTGAAGGTCTCGACGTCGAGCCCGGCGCCTTCCAGGTAGGTCGTGAGCAGGTCCGAGTTGCGGGTCTCGCCGCCCGAGTCGGGGGTGCCGTCGTTCACGCAGCCGTTGCGGATGAGCGCCTGGAGCAGTTCCACCGTCTCCATCGTGAGGTCGGTCGTCATGTCGACCGACACTACGGCCTGGCTGTGCGCACCGGGGTCAGGGGCGCAGCGCGGCGACGAGGTCGGCGTGGTGGGCTTCGGCCACGTCGGGGTGTGACCGCAGCCGGAACTTCAGCCAGTTCTCGCCGTAGGTCGAGAACACGGGGTCGTCCGGGTTGGCGTTCTGCCCGCCTGCGGCCTGCGTCGCCAGCTCGGCCGGCAAGGCGATCGGTTCGAGCGTCGCTTCCATGCAGGGGTTGAAGAAGTACGCCACCGACACGCGCTCCCGGCCCGTCGGCGGGCTCACGACCCGATGCTTGGTGGCCCGCAGATACCCGTTCGTGGCGAGCTGCAGCATCTCGCCGAGGTTGAGCACGTACGCGCCGCGACGGCGGGGAACGTCGACGAACCGGTCCCGCCACCACACCTGCAACCCGCCCACGTCGTCCTGGTGGATGAACGTGAGGAGACCCGAGTCGTGATGGGCGCCGACGCCCTGGCCGTCGTCGTGCCCGGGGGCCGGCGCGGGGTAGCGGATGATCTTGACGAGCACCTCGGGGTCGGGCGTGACCACGGGCTCGAACAGGTCGATCGCCTGCCCGAGCCCGAGCGCGAGTCCCTGCAGCACGGCGCGGCCGATGCCGGCCATCGCGCCCATCCACGCGGTGATCACCTCGCGGAGCTCGGGCACGGCGGAGGGCCACTGGTTCGGGCCGCGCAGACGCAACCAGGCGGGCGCACCCGGGTCGAGCGCCACCGGCCGGTGCTCGGGGCCGATGTCGATCTGGTCGCGCCAGTCGCTGGTGCCGTTGGTGTGCTCCATGCCGAGGCGGGTGTAGCCGCGGAAGTACGGCGTGTTCGTGTTCACGATCTCCAGCCGGTCCCGCTCGGGGAGCGCGAAGAACCGACGCGACACGTCGTGGACCGCGTCCTCGAGCGCGGGGTCGATGCCGTGCCCGACGAGGTGGGCGAAACCGATCTCGTGGCAGGCGTCGCGCAGGGTCACGGCGAACCGGCGACCGTCGGGGCCCGTGGGATCGGCCAGGAACGGGGCGATGTCCAGCAGCGGCAGCTCGTTCATGAGCGCAGCGTACCGAGCGGCCCATCGACGCGATGGTGGCCACGGACGTGCACTGCAGCGTACGGTTCGAGCGTGGCCAACGGGGGACGGCTGGGGCGGATCGCAGTCGTCGCCGTGACGGCCGGCGCCGCGCTCGGCCTCCTGGCGGCCGCGTCGACGCGATCGGTGCCGCGGGTCGGCACGGTCGACGAGACACGTCGGCCGACTCCGTCGCTGGACGATCCCGCACGCGCCGCCGGTGCCGTGCCGGCCGCGCCGAGGGCGGCGGCCGCGTCGACGGCAGCCGCGTCGACCGCACCGGCGGGGAGCACCCGGTTCGTGGGCGTGGCGCCGCACCGGGTGCTCGACACGCGCGCCGCGGCCCGGCCCGGAGACGGCGCCGCGGTGCCGGTCGACCTGGCGGGCGACGGCGCGCTCCCGGCGGCGGTCACCGCCGTGGTGGTCAACCTGTCGGTCACCGACACGGTGGCGCCCGGGTTCCTGACCGCGTGGCCGGCCGGCCGCGACCGACCGCTGGCGTCGAACGTGAACGTCGACCGAGCGGGCCAGACCGTGGCGAACCTGGCGGTCGTGCCGCTCGGCACCGGTCGGTCGATCGACGTGTATCTCCAGCGCGGTGCCCACCTCGTCGTCGACGTGCTCGGCGCCTTCGAACCGGCGACGACGGCGAGGGCCGGGCGTCTCGTCGCGGGGCGGCCCCGGCGCGTGCTCGACACGCGGGAGACCCAGCCGCTGGCGGCCGGCGAGGTCCGCCTGGTCGACCTGGGCGATGCCGCACGCTCGGCATCGGCGGCCGTGGTCAACCTGACCGCCACCGAGCAGGCCGGGCCAGGCTTCGTGACGGCGTGGGCGGCGGGGGACGCTCGCCCCGCCACGTCGAACGTGAACGTGGACGGTGCCGACCAGACCGTCGCAAACCTCGCCGTGGTCCCGCTGCACGACGGCCGGATGGCGGTGAGCAGCCTCGTCGCCGGCCACCTGGTCGTCGACGTGGCCGGCCTGT
>JANPGL010000376.1:0-20659 GCA_031423915.1 Actinomycetes bacterium
CGGCTTCTTCTCGAGGTCGTGGTAGCAGAACACGCCGGGGGGCGTGTCGGCCCACGGGACGCCGATCTTCTTCTTGCCGAGGTCCTTGGTGGCGAACTCGATCAGGCCGGTGTGGACGCCGAGGCAGCCGCCGCCGCCGCCGATGGCGTAGACGCCGGGCGACGTGAAGTCGAGGGCCGTGATGGGCGTGCCCACGACGACGGGGATGTTCGCGGCCTTGTAGATGGCGAAGTGGTTGCCGAAGAAGTTCAGCGACGAGATGACCGCGAACGGCTTCTTCGAGGCGAGCTCGTTGGCGCACTTCTGCGAGTCGGCCGGCGTGATGGCCATCTTGCAGACTTCGAGCTTGATGGGCCGGCCGGGCTTGCCCGTCTTGAAGTCGGCGCCGATGCCGCCGAGCTCCTCGTTGATGTACTTGACCGCGGCCTCGGACGCCAGGGTGTACTCGGGGAAGGTGCCCGCCGGGTCACCTTCGGGGTTCTGGAAGCCGATGACGACGGGGTCGCCCGTGGCCTTCAGCGGCTTCGCCTTTGCGGCCGCCTCGATGTCGGCGACGGCCTTGGCCCCTGCCTGCTCGGTACCGGTCGCCCCAGCGGCCGTGGTGGCCGTCGCTGCCTTGGTGGTCGCCGTGGCTGCAGCCGCCGTGGTGGCCGGAGCCGCCGTCGTGGCCGCAGCTGCTGCCGTTGTGGCCGCGGCCTTGGTCGTTGCGGTGCTGGAACCGCTGCTGCTCCCGCACGCCGCACCGACGAGCGCGAGGCCCGCCGTGAGCGCCAGGAACCGTCGTGTCTTGCGCACGAAGTCTCTCCCCTTGGTGTCGTTGTCCTCGGCAGAAGAACCCGCCGAGTGGGCCTCCCCCCGGGAGCGCCGGGCGACATTGAACCACGAACCGAGCCAGAAGTAACTGCATGGTCAGTTTGCAGGTGTGTGGCGATCCGAGGCCCTATTAGCCAAGGTGCGGCGGCTTTATCGCCGAGAATCACGCATTTCCGCTGTTCAGAGCGGGTGCGCACGCGCGTCCCGACGTCGGTACGGGTGCCGGTGCTGCTACCAGCGGTTTCGGTGGATGAACGACTCGACCGGGTTGCGGTTGACCGGCCCGAACGCCCGGTCGGGCCACCCGATCGGGATCATGGCGCCGATGCGGACGGTGTCCGGGATGGCCAGCACCTCACGGATGGTGGTCTCGGCCACGTGGTGGAACGTGGTGAACGTGGACCCGAGGCCCAGCGCCCGGGCCGCCAGGATCAGGTTATGGGCCGCCGGGTAGATGGCCGACCAGGTGAACCGCTCGTCCGGCGCCTGGGGCGGGTACACGACCGGCCCGCACACGAAGACCAGCAGCGGCGCCGCTCCCACCGTTCGAGCAAGGTTCAGCGCCCCCTCGAGCATCAGCGTGCTCGAGCGCTCGCCCGTATCGGTGTGTCCATCGAGCCGCGACGCCATGGCCGCCTCGATCGCCGCCCCGATCGCCGCCTTGGGCGCCGGATCGGTGACGATGACGAAGTCCCACCCCTGGCTGTTGCCCGGGCTCGGCGCCCGGGTGGCCGCCCACACGAGCTTGGTGATCAGCTCCTCGGGCACCGGGTCCGGCTTCAGGTAGCGGATGGCCCGGCAGGTTTCCATGACCTCGAAGACGTCCACGATCCCCCCGGTGGCGTGCGCACGTATCGTGCGATCAATTCGGTGGGGGTTACCATCGCCGCGTCGGGGAGCGGCGGTCAAGGCCACCGCACGGGGAGGGGAATCGTCGTCATGTCGAGGGATGCCATCGCGGAGCTCGTGCACCGCTACGCCGACGCCGTCGTGCACTTCGACGGCGACCAGTGGGGCGCCTGCTGGGCCGCCGACGCCAACTGGGTCCTCGGCCCCGGTCGCGAGGTCAACGGGCGCGCGGCAATCGTCGGCCTGTGGCACAAGGCGATGGGCACCTTCGCCGCCGTGGTGCAGAACGTGGTCAACGGCGAGGTGCGCATCGACGGCCACCGGGGCGAGGGTCGCTGGTACATCATGGAGCACTTCCGGCGCGGCAACGGTGAGCCGGGCATCCTGCTCGCCTACTACGACGACACGTACGTAAAGGTCGACGGGCAGTGGCTGTTCGCCAGCCGCCAGCTCCACCCCCAGTACCAGGGCCCGCCCGACCTGTCGGCGCCGTTCCTCAACGACTGGTCGAAGCGCTGACGCCCGGCGTCGCCCCGAACAGCTCGAGGCAGGGCTCGAGGCCCTCGATCACGATGTCGTCGCGTCGCGTCGCCTCCCACGTTGTCCGCTCCAGCACCAGGTCGATGCTCCACGCGCCCTCACCCCGGCGCACGCGGGTCTTGCGACCGTTGGCGACGTAGCCGAGCTTGGCCGACACGCGCTGCGAGGCGGCGTTGTCCTCGAACGCGGCCGAGCGGGCGCGTTCGGCCCCGAGCCCCGCGAACGCCAGGTGCAGCACGGCGGCACGCATCTCGGTGCCCAGGCCGCGCCCGTGAGCGCCCCGCCCCAGCCACGACCCGCTCGACACCTCGCGCAGGACGGCGAAGCGCGTGGCCAGCAGTGACTGGGTTCCGACGATCCGGCCGTCGACCACGACCATCAGCGCGCCGTGCCAGTCGTCGGGCGTCCACGCGCCACGCACCTGCCAGTTGTGGAGCAGCGTGTTGCGTTGTTGTTGCGGCGGGGCGACATCGGTCCACGGGTGGTTGAACGGCATCGTGGCCGGGTCGTGGACCCCCGCGGCGGCCAGGTCGGCCAACTCGGCCAGGTCGTCGTCGTCGGGGTAGCGGAGCTCCAGCCGAGGTGTGTGCACGTGCAGGCCGAACAGGGGCCAGATGCGGACGAGTCGCGCCCGACGTTCCTCGTTCGTGGACATCGGCCCAGGCTACGGACAGCGTTCACCCGTCGTCGCCCGCGTTCGGATGCGTACGATGCCGCTCGTGGCGACCATCACGAGCAGCGGCGGCGTGGAGCTGGCATACGAGGTGCACGGCTCCGGCCCGCCGCTCGTGCTCGTGCACGGCATCACCGAGAACCGGCGGACGTGGGACCCCCTGCTGGCGTCGCTGGCCGCCGGCCATCTGGTGGTCAGCCTGGACCTGCGCGGCCACGGCGAATCGGGACCCGGCCAGGAGTACGACGTCGGCTCGATGGCCGGCGACCTCGGCGAGGTCGTCGACGCACTCGGCGTGGTCGAGCCCCTGGTGGTCGGGCACTCGCTCGGCGGGGTGGTGGCGACGGCCTTCGCCGCCACCTACCCGTGTCGTGGGGTCGTCAACGTCGATCAACCGCTCGCCCTCGGTGGCTTCCAGGACGGGCTCCGCCAGATTGAGAGCGCGCTGCGCGGCACGACCGCCGAGTTCGAGGCCGCCGTCGGCGCGGTGTTCGAGCAGATGATCGGCCCGCTGCAGGCGGGTGAGCGGGCCCGGGTGGAGGGCCTGCGCCGCCCCGACCAGGACGTGGTGCTCGGCGTGTGGGCCATGTTGCTCGAGTCGCCGCGGGCCGAGGTCGACGCGTTCGTGCAGTCGATCCTCGAGCACGTCACGACGCGGTACCTGTCGCTGCACGGCATCGACCCAGGACCCGAGTACGCGCCGTGGTTCCAGGCCGTCGTGCCGACGGCCGAGGTGGAGGTGTGGGCAGGCTCGGGTCACTACCCGCACCTGGTGCACTCCGAGACGTTCCTCGCCCGGCTCGCCGCGTTCGAGGCGACGTTGGTGCCGGCCTCGTAGCAGTTGGTCAGTCGGTGAGCTGGGACTTGCTCTCGCCCGCGCCCGTGCCGACGAACATGTTGGCGGAATCGAAGCCGATGCGGAGCTCGGGCACGACCTCGATGACGACGCGACGGGGCGAGTCGAGGTGGACCGCGAACGCCGCCTGCTGGTCGGGGTTACCCGGCCGCACGCGCTCGGCCAGCGCCCGGTAGAACCAGGCCTTCGTCGCGTCGTCCTCGTGGAGCACGACGTCGCCTTTGTACGTCAGGCTCAGGCTGGTGCCGATGTCGGTGCCTCGGCTCGTCACGGCGATGGCGGCCCGGGGTCGGCGGCGGAGCGCGGCGAAGCGCTTGCGCTGGCCGCTGCCGGTGAGCCAGAAGTGGCCGTCGCGCACGACGTAGTTCATGATCACGCCGACCGCGTCGCCTTCGGCGTTGGTCCACATGAACGTGCACTCGGTCTGCTTGGCCAGCAGCGTCGCCTCGCGGTCGGCCGACAGCGAGAAGTTCGTGACGTCCTCGAAGTCGTCGGCCACGTCAGGCCTTCTTCGTGAACGACAGGCGCAGCTCCTTGAGCGGCATCAGGAACATGCTGGGGTGGTGGGCCGGCTCGGGCACCGGCGACGCCAGCTGGATGTCGTCGAGGCGCCGGAGCAGGTTGGTGA
Source organism: Actinomycetes bacterium (assembly GCA_031423915.1). Lineage (GTDB taxonomy): Bacteria > Actinomycetota > Acidimicrobiia > Acidimicrobiales > Ilumatobacteraceae > JANMAT01. The sequence continues at coordinate 4,360 of JANPGL010000376.1, forward strand.
ACGCCGAGTGCATCTCCTGGCGGGCCAGCGCAGCGCCGATGCAGTAGTGGGGACCGCCACCGAACGCCAGGTGCGACGCCGAGTTGTCGCGCTCGATGTCGAACCGGTCGGCGTCGGGGAAGTGGGTCTCGTCGCGGTTCGCCGCGCCGTAGCGCACGTACACGAGCGAGCCCTCGGGGATCTCGGTGCCGCCCACCTCGACCGGGCAGGTGGTGCGCCGGGCCAGGCCCTGGACGGGGCTCTCGATGCGCAGGGCCTCCTCGATGAAGCCCTTCATGTGGGTGTCGGGATCGGACCGCAGCAGCGCCATCTGGTCGGGGTTCCGCAGGAGCAGCCACATGGCGTGCCCGAGCGCGCTGGTCGTCGTCTCGAAGCCGCCGGTGACGAGCTGGTGCATCAGGTTCTGCAGCTCGTGCACGGTGAGCGGCTCGTCGCCGTCCTCGGCATGGGCGTGCACGAGGGCAGAGATCAGGTCGTCGCGCGGGTTGGCCCGGCGATCCTCGAAGACGGCGGCCAGGTGGTGTTGCGCCTCGAGCTCGATCTCGGCGACCTCCTCCAACTCGGCGCCGCTCAGCACGCGCATCGACGGCGCCAGCATGGCGTCGGCCCAGCGGGCGAACCGGTGGATCTCGTCGGGCGGTAGCCCGAGCTCCTCGGCGATGATGATGCCGGGGAGCGGCAGCGTCACCTCGCTGACGAACTCGACCTCGCCCCGGTCGATGAAGCCGTCGATCAGGGTGTTGGTGACGTCGTCGATGTGCGCCGCCATCGACGCGACCTTGCGGGCCGTGAACACCCGGTTCAAGAGCTTGCGGTACCGGTTGTGCTGGGGAGGGTCGGTGCGCTGGAGCACGGCGACGTGGTACCAGCCGCGCTCGGCCAGGATCTCCTGGTGCCGCTTGACGGCCTCGGCCTGCAGCCCGGCCGCGGAGAACGAGCGGTTCGAGAAGTGGGCCGGGTCGTTGAGCGCGTCGCGCAGGTGGTCGTACGTGCTCACGATGTAGGCGCCGTTCTCGGGCACCCGGTACACCGGCGCGTGCTCGTGCAGCTGGCGGTAGAACGCCCACGGGCAGCTCTGCGTTGCGTGATCCATGATGCTCTCGGTCACGCCGGTCGTCTGGTGCGTCTCGGTCACGGTGTCCCCCTCGGTCGCGTCGCCGATGGTAGCGGCGGCCCGGGCCCGGCCGTCAGGCCGGCGGCGGGGGAGGGGCGAGCGTGGCGCCGTTCTGCACGCTCACGCTCAGGATCTGGCGCAGCGTCTGCTGCATGCCGTCGATCGAGCCGTCGAGGAAGATGGCGTTGCCCTTGCCCTCGGAGGCGAAGTGGCGCACCGACTCGGTCCACATGGCGAACAGGATGAACGACGGGTCGAGGTGCGCCGACTCCATCTCCTGGGCGGCGGCGGCCATGCCCGTCGCCACCTCGCGCCGGAACAGGGCGACGCCCTGGCCCCGAAGCTGCGACGCCTCCTTCTCGGCCTGGGCCGCGATGCGGATGGCCGCGCCTTCCGCCTCGGCCTCCTTCGTCTTGCGGATCAGGAGGGCCTCGCCTTCGTTGGTGGCGGCGATCTTCAGGTTGTTCGATGCCACCACCTGGGCCATCGACTGGGTGATGACCTGATCGAACGTGATGTCGTTCACCTGGATGTCGAGGAGGTGGTAGCCCCACTCCTCGAGCTGGGTGTCGAGCTGCTCCTTCACGTGGGCGATGATCTCGCTGCGGGCCAGCAGGATGTCGGCCTGGCGCTGGGTGGCCACGTACGAGCGCACCGTGCCCTCGACCGAGCGGATGAGCGCCTGCATGAAGCTCTGGTTGTCGACGAACTTGAACGCCACGTTCTTGACGGTGTCCTCGTCGGGGTTGAGCACGGCGTAGAGCAGCATGGCCGTGAAGTACACGTTGGCCTGGTCCCGCGTGATCGCCTGGAACTGGAGCTCGACCGCCCGGTTCTGCGTGGAGATGCGGTGGTGCACCTTCTCCAGGATTGGGATGCGGAAGTTGAGGCCGGGCCGCATCACGCGCTTGTACTTCCCGAACATGGTGATGACGGCCACCGTGCCCTGCTGCACGGTGACCACCGTGAAGATCAGGAGCACGACGAGGACGGCGGCGATGACGAGCAGCGCAGGCATGGGCGAAGGTTACGACGGGTGTGCTCGTCGGCCGGTGACCTTGGCGGGTTCCTTGCGCGGTGCGGCGCCGCCGCTCGCCGACCATGGACTCTGGCGCTGGCGGCGACGTCGGCGCACGCTGACGTTGGTGGTGGATGACCCACCGCCAGAGAGAAGGAGGGCGTCATGACCGTCCTCACACGTCGCACCCTGTTGCGTACGGCCCCGGTCGCGCTGGCCGGTGCCGTCGTCCTGGGCAAGGCGTCGTCCGCGCAGGCCATCGAGGTCAGCGGCGGCACGCTGGCCCTCGTCACCCCGTTCCGTGTGCTCGACACCCGCGAACGGGCCGGCGCCCTGAAGTACGCCGTCGGCGATGCCGAGGGCATCACCATCCCGGACCTGGCCACGCTGCACGGCGTGGTGCTGAACGTCACGATCGCCGACACCGAAGGGTCGGGCTTCGTGCGCGTAGCCGACACCGTCGTGTGGCCGCCGCCGACCTCGACGATCAACTGGTACGCCGACGGCCAGACCGTGGCCAACCTGGCCATCGTCCACACCCACGGCGAGGCGAAGGTGGCGGTTCAGCTCGGCGGTCGGGGAGGCAAGGCCCACGTCATCCTCGACGTGCTGGGGTACGTGACCTGATCGATGTCCGGGGCGGGTGCGCTGGCGCGCCCCGCCCCGGCGCGTCACTCCTCGATCGGGAAGTGGAAGCCGGGGATGCCCTCGCGCAGGATCTCGGGGGGCAGCTCGGCGATGCCCTGGAACAGCTTCTCCTTGGCGATGGGCCCCGGGCGGGTCCACTGGAGGTGCGGCACCTTCAGCTGGTTCGAGCCCATGATGGAGCTCGTGCCGCCGTCGACGGCCAGGTTCTGGCCCGTGACGTAGCTCGACATGTCGGACGCCAGGAACACCAGCGCGCCCTTCAGCTCGTCGTGCTCGCCCAGGCGGCGCATCGGCGTGCGGCCCTCGATCCAGATGCGCATCCCGGTCAGCTCGAGGGCCTCGCGGATCATCTCGGACATGAAGTAGCCGGGGGAGATGGCGTTGACCCGCACGCCGCGGTCGGCCCACTCGACGGCGAGCTGGCGGGTGAGGTTGATGACGCCCGCCTTGGAGGCGTGGTACGAGGGGTTCACGTACTCCGATGCCCCCATGCCGAGCATGGAGGAGATGTTCACGATCGAGCCGGTGCCCCGCTCGAGCATGTGCCGCCCGACGGTCTGGGCGAAGGCGAAGACGCCGATGAGATCGACCTCGACGTCGTGGCGGAAGTCCTCGATCGTCACGTTCTCGGACGGCTTGCCGGTCGAGTCGGTCACGCCGGCGTTGTTGACCAGGATGTCGATCTGACCGTGGGCCGCGAGGGCGTCGGCCACGACCCGGCGCACGTCTTCCTCCTTGGTCACGTCGCCCGGATGGGCGGTGGCCTTGATGCCACGGGCCGCGAAGGCAGCGGCGTTCGCCTCGAGGAGGTCCTTCGACCGGGCGGTGAGGGCGAGCGACGCGCCGGCCTCCGCCAGCGCCTCGGCCCACACGAGGCCGAGCCCGTAGGACCCGCCGGTGATGAGGGCAACCTTGCCACTGAGATCGATGTTGAGCGCCATGCCGATGTGTCCCCCGTAGGTGAAAGAGCGGGCGAATACTAATCGCTCGATCAGTTCAAGGGTCCACCGGATCCTCGGGCCGGTACACGCAGGTCGTGCCCGTCGAGATCCGTGACCGCAGGTGCGCTCCCGCCCACGGGTCGAGGTCCTCCACGGCGGCGACGGCCCGCACGAACGCCTTGCGGACGGCCGTGCGCGCCCGCTCGTCAGGCCCGGCGAACCGGCGGGCGCGACCGGCGTGGGTGGCCGCCCGCAGCGCGGCGACGAGGGTGTCGAGCTCGTCCTGGGCCCGCTCGAGCTCGCGCTCGTTCCCAAGGTCGCGCGCCCGGCCGATCCGGGCGGCCAGGGTCTCGATCCGCCGTTCGTATGCGTCGCGCGCGGGCTCGTCGAGCACCGCCTGGCGGTCGCCCCGGTCGAGCGGCGCGTTCGGGCCGCCGGCCAGCACCACCGCCGGGATCTCCCGTCCCGGCGCGGCGAGCAGCTGAGCGAGGTACTGCAGGCCCACCAGGTGTGGCAGGGCGATCTCGACGCCGCCGCGGTGGAGCGCCCAGCCGTGGGCGAGACGTCGGAGCGCGACGAGCGGGCCCTGCGGGCCCGACGCCTGCGCCGCCAGCTCGTCGCGGCGCGCGCCCCACCGCCGGCACAGCTCGACGAGGCCGATCGCGGCGCCGTCGGTCAGCGCCCGTTCGTAGCCCCCGAGCGCCGCCGCGACGTCGCCCGGTGCCCCACGCCCGACGAGCGTCTCGGCCAGCTCCACCCGTCCGATGCACACGAGGGGGAGGTTGCCCGTGCGGCCATGGTCACCGGGCGGCGTGCTCGACCGCCCGGGTGACCCGCACCGGGATGGCGCTATGGGCCACCATGCCGGTGACCCGGTCGTAGACGCGGTCGGTGGCTACCAGGCGGCTTGTGGGGGCGCCGGTCTCGCGCACCTTCTCGTCGGTCTCGGCCGTGCCGCCCCACGAGTGGGCCATGGAGATCACGCCGCGCCGCACGTCGGGGGCGCCCGTGACGACGCCCAACATCGAGCCCGCGGGCGCGGTGATCTCGACGACGTCGTCGTCGGCCAGGTCGAGCGCGGCCAGGTCGTCGGGGTGCATGTAGGCGAAGTTCGTCGTGCCCTTGGCGGCCAGGCCCGGCAGCTCGGGGCCGAGGGAGTTGAGTGTGGCCTTCAGGCGCCGGCTCACGAGCAGGAACGGGAACTCGTCGGGCACCGTCGCCCCGAAGACCTCGGCGCCGCGACGCTCGCCGCGCACGGTGGCGAGCTCCGCCATGAGGTCGGCCGGCGCCACCGTGAACCGCGCCGTGGCGTCCGCATCGGCCGGCCGCACGACGATGGCGCGCTCCTCGTGGACGACACCCCGATTGGCCCGCACCTCGTCGATCGGCATCCGTGAACCGGCGTAGACGAGGTCGATGACCTCGTCGTCGGTCGGGCGGCGATCCAGCGGGAGCGGGCCACCGGCCAGCTCCACGTGTGTACCCATGCGGCTGGCCAGCTCCCAGAACACCTCCCACTCGGCGCGCAGGTCGCCCTCGGGCGCCAGCACCGCCGGCGTGTACGTGCTGTACGGGGCGCGGAACCAGCGGTCCATCAGGTGCGGCACGTCGGCGCGCTCCAGCGACAGGCGCGGTGGCACCACGAAGTCGGCCAGCTCCGCGGTGGCCGTCATCCGGTGATCGCACACGACCAGCAGCTCGAGGTCGCGCAGCGCACGCAGGGAGAGGGCGTGGTCCGGCCACGCCACCGCCGGGTTGCCTCCGATGACCACGAGGGCGCGGACCTGCCCCTCGCCCGGTGTGAGGATCTCCTCGGCCAGGGTGGTGGTCGGCATCTGGCCGCGGTAGCCGCGCAGGCCGCGCATGCGGGAGGCGGTGCCCGTGGTCGGCTCGCGGGGCGGCACCACCTGGGCGCGGCGCGGCGTCTCGGGGTAGAGGAACCAGCCGCTCTCGAGCCGGTCGCCGGCACGGTTCACCCGGGCGAGGAGCACGTTCAGCGTGAGCGCCAGGTGCTCGGTGACGCTCGAGCGCGGCGCCATGTTCGGACCGGTCCCCGTTCCGATCGTTCCCTTCGGGCCGGCGGCGAACATCCGCGTGGCGGCCACAAGGTCGTCGAGCTCGACGCCGCACCGCTCGGCCACGTAGGCGGGCGTGAACGGGGCGACCGCGGCGGCCAGCTCGTCGATCTGGCTGACCCACTGCTCGCAGAACTCGTGGTCCTGCAGACCCTCGGTCAGCACGATGTTCACCATGCCGGCGAGCAGGGTCGGGTCCTCGCCTGGGCGCACCTGCAGGTGGATGTCGGCGAAGGTGGCCAGCTCGGTGCGCCGGGGGTCGACGACCACGAGCTTCATGCCTTCGGCCTTGCGGCGTCGCATCACGGTGAACGGGTTCGTGCCCTGCAGGCCGCCCACGGCGCCGTAGCTGGAGACCATCGGGTTGTAGCCCACGGCCATGAGCACGTCGGCGTCACGGAAGTTGTGGAACCCCGCCTCCCATGCGCCCAGGCGCAGCGGCGCCGTCGTCTTGGCCGGCTGGTCGATCGTGACCGAGGTGTAGAACGACGGGCTGCCGAGACCCCGATGCCACGCCTCGGCCGTCGGCACGGCGCAGGAGGCCTGGTAGCCGCCCGTGCCGGTGTAGCTGGCCACGGCACGCGGCCCGTGCTCGTCGATGATCCGGCGCAGCCGGGCGGCGATCTCGTCGAACGCCTCGCCGCCGGGCACCTCGGCGAACGTGCCCCCTGGTCCCCGCTGCAGCACCGACCGCAACCGCGCCGGGTGGTGGAACTGGTCGGCGAGCTGGCGTCCCTTGATGCAGGTGTACCCCTCGAACAGCGGATCGTCGGCCACGCCATGGACGCCGACCACCCGTCGCCCGTCCTCGACGTCGAGGTCGAGCGGGCAGGCCGCGTGGCAGACACGGCAGAACGTTCGCCTGGTCTCGATCGTCATGCGGATCCCCTCCGGCAACGCTGACGTTCCCCTGATGTGGAAACTAACCGGGGAGTGTACTTTTCGCAGGGTCCAGTCCCGACCGGGGCCGGAGCCGACCGCGCCCACGCGCCGCAAGGGGAGAGATGGACGACCGCTGGATCACCGACTGGACGCCGAGCCCGCGCTGGCCGAGCTACACGCGCGCCAACTCCGGCGAGGTGATGCCCACGCCGGCGACGCCCCTCGGCCAGCAGTTCACGTGGGAGCACGGCATCGTGCTCGGCTGGAAGGACGGCTACCTCCGATCGGGGAACTACTCCGAGGAGGAGTGGGTCGACGAGCACCCGGCCTCGTGCGGCTTCTTCGGCGGCTACATGTACATCAACCTGTCGAACGTGCGCATGCAGGGTGTGCGCAACCCGGCGGTCACGGTGGAGCAGCTCGACCTGGCCTTCTTCGGTGACCACCCCGACGTGCCGCCGTACAAGCCCGACCCGCGCGACGAACGCCCCGACCTGACCGACAAGATCATGGCGCACCTCGGCTGGCTGATGACCACGACCTCGTCACCCGAGTTCGACGGTGAGAAGGCCGAGACGAAGGCCTTCCAGGCGGCGCGACCCGACCTGACCACGCTCACCGACGCCGAACTGCTGGCCCGGGCCCGCTCGACGCAGCCGATGCTGCGCAAGCTGTTCGAGAGCCACACCATCACGTCGTCGGGGTCGGGCGTGGCGCCCGGCATCCTGTTCGCGGTCGGCCAGGCCATCGGCGACCCGACCGTGCCCATGAAGCTCGTGTCGGGCATCGGCGACGTCGACTCTGCGGAGGCCAGCTACGCCCTTTGGGACCTGTCCCGCACGGTCGCCGGTTCGGCGGCGCTGACCGCGGCCTTCGACGCGGGTGTGCCCGGCGTGCTCGACCGCATCCGGGGCACCGGTGGCACCGACGCCGAGTCGTTCCTCGCCGCCTGGGCCCCGTTCATCGTCGAGTTCGGCTCGCGCGGGCCGGTGGAGTACGAGATGTGGGCCGACACCTGGGAGACCAAGCCGGCGTTCGCGCTCGCCGCACTCGATCGCATCCGGCTGCAGCGCGACGACGAATCGCCCCGCATCCGCAACGCCCGCAAGGCGGCCGAGCGTGCCGCCGCGGTCATCGAGGTTCGGGCGAAGGTCCACGCCCTCGGCAACGACGAGCTGGCCGGCCAGTTCGAGGCCGCGCTCGTGGCCGCCAACCAGCTGGCCTTCCGCGAGCGCACGAAGACCAACCTGATCCGGGCCGTGCACGAGGGTCGCATGTGCTTCCGGGAGCTCGGCCGGCGTCACGCCGCCGCCGGCCACCTGGCCGACCCGCTGCACGTGTTCATGCTGCTCGAGGGCGAGCTCGACGCGTTCGTCGCCGACCCGGAGTCGTTCACGAGCACGCTCGCCGCCCGCTACGCCGACTGGCTGCAGCTGTGGGACCTCGAGCCGCCGTTCTTCATCGTCGACGGCCACGTGCCGCCGTTGTCGTCGTGGCCCCACAAGGGCGACGCCGCCACGGTGGTCCTCGGCGTCGGCGAGAGCATCCAGGGCGTGCCCGGTTGCCCCGGCATCGTCCGGGCCCGCGCCCGGGTGATCCTCGACCCGACCGACCCGGGTGCGCTCGAGCCGGGTGACGTGCTCATCGCCCCGTCGACCGACCCGTCGTGGACGCCACTGTTCATGCCGGCTGCCGCCGTCGTCGTGAACGTCGGCGGTCAGATCAGCCATTCCATCATCGTGAGCCGCGAGCTGGGCCTGCCCTGCGTCGTGTCGGCGACCGATGCCACCCGCCGCATCCCCGACGGCGCCCTCATCGAGGTCGACGGGGACACCGGCCTCGTCACCGTCCTGGAGCTGCCATGACCAAGCCCTTCCGCTTCGGCGTCCAATCCTTCGTCGCCTCGAGCGGCGACGACTGGCGCAACCAGGCGCGCACCGCCGAGGCCCTCGGGTACTCGGCCTTCCACCTGGCCGACCACCTCATCGGCGACGGCCCGGCGCTCGCCGCCACCAACCACCCGGCCCAGAACCTGGCCGCCATCCCGGCCATGGCCGTGGCCGCGGAAGCGACGTCGACCATCAAGATCGGCTGCCGCGTCTTCTGCTGCGACTACCACAACGCGGTGGTGCTGGCGAAGAGCGTCGCCACGCTCGACTTCTTCTCGAACGGCCGCATCGAGTGCGGCCTCGGCGCCGGCTGGCTGCAGGGCGAGTACGAGGCCGTGGGCGTGCCGTTCGACGCGCCCGGCGTGCGCATCGACCGGCTCGAGGAGACCATCCGGGTGTGTCGTGCCCACTGGGCCGACGGGCTCACCGACGTCACCGGCACCCACGTGCACGCCGTCGGCTTCGAAGGCATCCCGAAGCCGATCCAGAAGCCGGGCCCCCCGATCATGATCGGCGGCGGCTCGAAGCGCGTGCTCGGCATCGCCGGGCGCGAGGCCGACATCGTGAGCCTGAACTTCGACAACTCGTCGGGCAAGATCGGCCCGGCCGGTGTCGGCTCGTCGACGGCCGAGCTGACGGCACAGAAGATCGAGTGGATCAGGGCCGGTGCGGGCGATCGCTTCGACCAGCTCGAGATCGAGATCGGCGCCTACTTCACGGTCGTCACGCCCGACCGTGAGGGAACGCTCGGGCTGATGGCCCCCATGTTCGGCCTCACGCCCGAGCAGCTGGGCGAGCACCCGCACGGCCTCATCGGTTCCGTCGAGTACATCTGCGATGCGCTGCAGGAGCGGCGCGAGCGCTACGGCATCAGCTACGTCACCGTCGGTCGGACCGCGCTCGAGGCGTTCGCGCCGGTCATCGAACGACTCGCCGGCAAGTAACCCGGAACCCCTCCCTCCCGAACCAGGAGACCCCAGATGTCGACCACCGAGCTCGACCAGTTGAACCCGTTCGACCCCGCCGTGCTCCAGTGCCCGTTCCCGCACTACGCCGCCATGCGCGACGAAGCGCCCGTGATCTTCCTCAAGAACGTCGGGATGTGGTTCGTGACCCGCCACGACCTCGTGCTGGAGGTGGCCAGGGACCACAAGACGTACTCGAACCAGTTCGGCGGGGCGAGCATGCCCATGCCGCCCGGCGACATGGAGAAGATGCGCGCGGTCATGGAGGAGGGGTACCCGCGGGTCTCCACCATGCTGACCGCCGACCAGCCGGACCACACCCGCTACCGGCGTCTCGTGTCGAAGGCGTTCAGCGCCCGGGCCATCGCGGACCTCGAGCCCGAGATCCGCCGCATCACGACCATGTTGATCGATCGATGGATCGACTCGGGCTGCGTCGAGTTCGTCGGCGAGTTCGCCGTCGGCCTGCCGGTCCGCGTCATCGCCCGCGCGCTCAACGTCCCCGACGACCGGCTCGACGACTTCAAGCGGTGGAGCGACGACTCGATCGCCGGCATCGGCACGAACATCACCATCGACCAGCGCGTCGACGCCGAGCGGGGCGTCAACGAGTTCCAGCGCTACTTCGCCGCCGAGATCGACAAGCGGCGCACCGACCCGCAGGACGACCTGCTCACCATGCTGCTCCAGGCCCAGGTCGACGACGACGACGCCGAGGTCACCGACCGGCGCCCGTTGGACATGGCCGAGATGCTCAGCATCGTGCAGCAGCTCCTGGTGGCCGGCAACGAGACCACCACCAAGATGCTCACCGAGATGATGAAGCTGTTGGCCGAGAGCCCCGAGCAGTGGGCCAAGCTGAAGGCCGATCCGTCGCGTGTCCCCGCGGTCGTCGAGGAGACGCTGCGGCTGTCCACGCCGACGCAGGGCATGTTCCGCATCGTCACGCGCGACGTGGAGCTGGGCGGTGTGAAGATCCCCGCCGGTGCCCGCATGGTCATCGTGTTCTCGTCGGCCAACCGTGACGAGTCGGTGTTCGGGGCCGACCCCGACAGCTTCGACCCCGACCGGGCGGCCCTCGGCGAGCACGTGGCGTTCGGCAAGGGCATCCACTTCTGCGTCGGCGCCAGCCTCAGCCGTCTCGAAGGCCGCATCGCGCTGACCGAGCTCGTCAAGCGGCTCGAGTCGTTCACGCTGGCCGACACCAACGAGTTCGAGGTCTTCCCCAGCTTCATGCTGCGGGGCCTCAAGCGCCTCGAGCTCGACATCGTTCCCACCACGGAGGAGGCCGCATGAGCGGCAAGCTGCAGGGCAAGATCGCCGTCGTCACCGGGTCGTCCCGGGGCATCGGCCGGGGCGCGGCCATCGCGCTCGGCGAGCAGGGGGCCACGGTCTACGTGACGGGTCGCACCACGGGCGACGGCGAGCTGACGATCGACACCACCGTCAAGATGGTGGAGGACGCCGGCGGCAAGGGCATCGCCGTCAAGGTCGACCACGGCGTCGACGCGGAGATCGGCGCACTCTTCGAGCAGGTGCGCGCCGAGCAGGGCAAGCTCGACATCCTGGTCAACAACGTCTACAAGATCCCCGACCCGCCCGCCTGGGGCGGCGGCTTCTGGGACCACCCGATCTCGGTGTGGGACGACCAGGTCGGCATCGGCCTGCGCGCCCACTACGTGGCGTCGTGGTTCGCCGCTCCGCTCCTGTTCGAGGCCGGCGCCGGTGGCTTCATCTGCAACGTGTCCTCGCCCGGCGGTCAGAGCTACCACTTCAGCTCGTCGTACGGCGCGGGCAAGGCCGGTCTCGATCGGCTGAGCGCCGACATGGCCGTCGAGCTGGCCCCCAAGGGCATCGCCTGCGTGTCGCTCTACCCGGGCTCGGTGGCCACCGAGTTCATCAAGGAGTGGTCGGCCAAGCGGGGCACCGACCTGTCGACCTCGCAGACGACGCTGCTCGTCGGCCGCACGATCGCCACGCTGGCCACCGCGCCCGACCTGATGGCGCGCTCGGGCTCGATCCAGTGGGTCGAGGACGTGTCGGAGGAGTTCGACGTGCGCGACGAGTTCGGCAACCGCGCGCCGAAGTACGGCCAGCGCCGCTGATCTCCACCGGATAATCGACGGGCCCTCTCGGGCCGCCCGTCTACGGTGCGCGGTCATGGAGATGCCCCTGCCCGCACCGTACGCGGCCCGGCCGTACCGTGGACGGTCAAACCACGCGGCCATGTCCGCCATCCTGGCGGCGTACAACGTCCACGCCGGCATAGCCGAGCAGCCCACCGAGGCGCAGTTCGACGTCACGTACGCCAACCTGGCGAACTGCGATCCCGCCGCCGACGTGGCCATCGTGGAGCGCGACGGTGTGGCCGTCGCGTATGCCCGCACCTACTGGGGTGAGGTCGAGGACGGCTCGTGTGATCACGTCGTGTTCGCCCCGTGTCGCCCCGAGCACCTGAGCCAGTCGCTCCACGCCGCCGTGTTCGCGGGCATGGAGCGGCACGTGGCCGAGCGGGTCGCCGCCACGGGGGAGGTTGCCCGCCTGCGCGCCTTCGCCCCGCACCCCGGGCCGGGCCGTTCGGCGCTCGGCGAGTCGGCCTGGCTGGAGGAGCTCGGCTACACGCCCGTGCGGTTCGCCGCGGCGCTGGTGCGCCCGCACCTCGACGGCATCCCCGACCGCACGCTGCCCGACGGCGTCGAGGTGCGGCCGGTCGCCATCGAGCACATCCGCCCCATCTGGGACGCTCACCAGGAGGCGTTTCGGGGCGAGTGGGACTTCCACGAGCCCACGCAAGAGCAGTGGAGGGAGTTCTTCGACGACCCGCTGCGTGACGAGTCGTTGTGGAAGGTGGCGTGGGCCGGTGACGTCGTGGTCGGCCAGGTGAAGTCGTACGTGAACGACGCGGAGAACGCGGCCATGGGGTACCGCCGCGGCTACACCGAGAACATCTCGACGCACGCGTCGTGGCGCAACCGGGGCATCGCCGGCGCACTGATCGCCCTGAGCTTGCACGAGCTCAGGGGCCGCGGCTGCACGCAAGCCGCGCTGGGCGCCGACACGGCCAACCCCGGCGGCGCCTTCCACCTCTACACGAGCCTCGGCTTCGAGCTCCGCTCCTACGAGGCGGCGTTCGCCAAAGAGTTGTAGGGCGTCGTCAGCGCTTGTGGGCCGGGCGGGGGTCGACGAGACGGCCGAGCGGGGAACGGGCGCGCAGCCCTCCGTCGACCACCAGCGCCTCACCCGTCACGAACGACGATTCGTCGGACGCCAGCCACACGGCCGCGGCGGCGATCTCCTCGGGACGACCGAGCCGGCCGAGCGAATGAGCATCGACGTTGAGCTTGCGGAACGCCGGGTCCTCGGTCATGCGGAGCACGGGCGGTGTCTCGATGGTGCCGGGGCAGATGGCGTTCACGCGGATGCCGGCCGGCGCGTGGTCGGTGGACAGCGCCCGGGTCAGGTTGATGACCGCCGCCTTCGAGGCGGCGTAGACCACGGCACCGCCGTCGCCGTGCAGACCCGAGATCGAGGCGGTGTTGATGATTGAGCCGCCGCCCCGGGCCTCCATGGCGGGCACGGCGTACTTGGCGCCGAGGAACACCGAGCGGACGTTCACCGCCATCACCAGGTCCCAGTCCTCGACGCTCAGCTCCACCGCCGTGCCGGGGCGCAGCGTGCCGGCGTTCGAGAACAGCACGTCGAGCCCGCCGTAGTGGCTCACCGCGGCCGCCACCATGGCCGCTACCGACGCGGCGTCGGCCACGTCGACCGCCACGGCGAACGCCTCGCCACCCTCGGCCGTGATGGCCTCGGCCGTCTCGTGCGCCTTGTGGGCGCGGATGTCGGCCACCACCACGGACGCTCCCTCGGCGGCGAAACGCCGCGCGCTGGCGGCGCCGATGCCCGAGCCGGCCCCGGTCACGATCGCCACCTTCTTGTCGAGCAGCATGTGCGCTCCCCCCATCCCCGCCGTCAGTATCGCTCACGGTCGGTGGCGCCCACGAGCGCGCTGGGGTGCAGCGTCGGCACGTACCCATGGGCGAGGGCCGCCAGCGACGTCGGTGGCGTCAGCACCGCCGCCTCGCCGTGCGACGGGCGCCGGCACGGGTCGGCCCAGCCCGCGAAGGTGAAGCGCAGGAGATGGTTGCCCCGCACCAGGCGGGCGTCGCCCCGGTAGTCGACGACGACCGCTCCGTCGGCCAGCGCGCCGTACGGCACGCTCGTCACGACGCGGTCGGTGGCGCGGTCGAGCCCGCGACCGCGCCGCAACCGCTCGGCCTGGAGGCGCGCGTTCAGTTCGATGGCGCGGACGGGCTCGCTGCGGCCGAGGGCGTGCGTCACGGCCGTGCGGTACGCCAGGTAATCCTCGCGTCGGCAGGTGGCGCACGGTCGGTGCCCGGCGGCCAACCCGACGGCGTCGTCGAGGAAGAACAGCGGCGTCCACCGCCGCGGCCGCGCCAGGGGCACGCGCCAGCCCCGGAACTCGGTGCGGCAGATGATCCACAGCGAGCTGCCGTGGTGACGCACGACGCGCTCGACATCGTCGACCACGCAGCCCCGGTTGCCCGTGAACGTGCCGCGCTCGGCCGCAGGGTGCAGGTCACCCCACGGGTCGACGCGGTTCCGGCGCGGCACGACGGGTCAGGGCGCGGTGCGCTGGCGTGTCTCGAACGACGTGAACTGCAGGAAGCGGGCCACGATCTTCCAGCCGTCACGCGTGCGCACGACGTCGTCGTAGTAGGTGCCGAGGACGACGAGGATGTCCTTGTTCGCCCGGAAGATGTGGGTGGCGGTCAGGTAGCTGCTCATCGAGGCCTGCGTGCGCTTCGTGCGGTTGCCGGCGCCGTCGCGCCCGATCTCGACGTTGATGGTGCCGAGGTGGTGCTGCGTGGCGGTGTAGGCGACGAAGGCCCCGGCCACGACCCCCGCCCACTCGTCCGGACCGGTCGAGGTGAGCGCGGGCGCACTGCGGCTGAAGCCGGCGCTGATCTTGGCGTCGGCGGCGAAGATGCGGCGGTAGTACGGCAGCCCGGCGGCGGCACCACCCGAGGCCGAGATGGCGTCGGTGCCGAGGCCGTAGTACACCGCGAGCTTGGCGATGGCGAGCTGATCGGCGGCGCTGCCGCCGTCGTCGTCGCCCCCGTCGGCGAACGCCGTGGCCGGCGCCGCCAGTACCGCGCCGGCCGTGACAGCGGCACCGGCGACCATGGCCCCGCGACGCGATAGGCGCGCCGAACCGTTTTCGTCTCTGGACATGAGCGATCCCCCTTCGAAACGGCCGGGCCCCCACCCGACGGTGCGATCAGCATAGGGCGATCCGACGGTCGCTCCGTCAGTCGTCGGGCCAGTCGAGGCCGGACGCCAGCGCGTCGACGGCGACATCGAGCACCGCGCTGTGGTCGGACGCGTGCCAGGCGCCCGAGTCGTTGCGCCACAGCCGCAGCGCTCGGGAGCGCGGGTCGACCTCGAGGTACTCGCGCACGCCCCGCTCGGCGTAGAAGCCGAGTTTCGCCTGCGGCCGTTCCCCGGGCGACAACACCTCGACCGCCAGTTCGGCGGTGGCCAGGAAGGCGAGCGAGGTGCGAGCGGTGTCGGGCCTGAACACCGCGAGATCCGGGACCCGGCAGTCGTCGCGGTCGGTGCCGATGTTGGCGGGCGACGCGACATGAAGGCTGGCCGCCTGGGCCAGGGGTGACAAGAGGATGGCTAGCTGCACGACGATGCGGCCGTGCTCGGGTGATGGACCAGCCACGACGACGTACACCCCCGCATGCCACTCGTCGAAGGTGTCGAGACCGAGGCGGCGCCGTTCGTCGATGAGCCGGCCGATCTCGGGGAGCGAGTCGGCAGGGAGCTGGACGACCATGGCCACGTGTTCGAGCCTACCGGCGCCGTTCCTGCCGGGGTTCCCGGGGACCTTCCCGGTCACGGGATGGTGGTCGGGTCCTCGAGGTTGTTGGCCACGGCCCGGCAGAACTCCGCCGCCGGGGCGCCGTCGAACACGCGGTGGTCCCACGTGAGGCTCAGCGTCATGACCCGGGCCCGCCTGATGCCGTCGGCGGCCCAGGCCACCTCGTCGCGAATGCGGCCGACGCCGAGGATGGCCGCGTTCGGCGGGTTGATGACCGGGGTGAACGCGTCGACGCCGTACATGCCGAGCGACGTGACCGAGAAGGTCCCGCCGGCCAGCTCGTCGGGGTTGATCTTGCCGCTGCGGGCCAGCTCGGCCAGTCGCTTGGTCTCGCCCGCGATGCCGTCGAGGCGGAGCCGGTCGGTGTGGCGCACCACCGGCACCATGAGGCCGTTGTCGAGGGCCACGGCCATGCCGACGTGGATGTCGGGCAGGAGCGCGATGCCCTCTTCGGTGACCTGGCTGTTCACGTGGGGATGGCTGCGCAGGGCCTGGGCCACGGCGGCGATCACGTAGTCGGTGAACCCCGGCGCGCTCCCCTTGGCCTTGCGGGCTTCGCGGTCGGCCCACACGGCGTCCATCGACACGTCCATGGTGAGCGTGAGCTGCGCCATCGACTGGAGCGACGAGAACATGCGAGCGGCGATGGTGCCGCGCATTCCCTTCAGGGGGATGAGCGACGTGGGTGCCTGCGTGGCCGGTGCCGAACCAGCGACCGGCGCCGGACGAGCGGCGGCGGGTGCGGCGGCGACGGGCTGGGGTGTTGCCGCCGGCGCGGTGACCGGAACCGCCGGGGGCGCGGTGAGGGCCGCTCGCTCGATGTCCTCGGACACGATGCGGCCGCCGGGGCCGCTGCC
>JANPGL010000377.1:0-1984 GCA_031423915.1 Actinomycetes bacterium
GTGGCGCTCGGGGCACGACGCGCCGCACCCACGAGGTCGGCGACCGCCGCGACAGGGTCGGCGAGGTCATCGCCGGCAACTCCGTCGAACACGGCGTCGACGAGCTCGATAGGCACGAGATGTTCGGGCACGTCGAACAGATCGTCGTCGTCGGTCATGGCGTTACATCCGATCGCGTACCGAGCCGGTCGGCCAGACGCCGCAGCGCCCGGTGTTGGGTCACCCTCACCCAGTTCTCGGTCCTGCCCATCGCCTCCGCCACCGTGGCCGCGTCGAGGTCGGCGACCACGCGTAACAACACCACCTCGGCCTGCTCAGGCGAGAGCAGACGGGCCAGGAACGCCGCAGCCTCGGCGCCGGACAGTCGGCTCAACGCGTCGCGCTCGGGTTGCTCATCGGCAACGAGCCGGTCGAGCGTGGACGCGTCGAGCGGCACCGTCGGCTGGCGCACCGCCCGCCGCCGGTGATCGGCCAGGCGGTTGCGCGCGATGACGAATGCCCACGTGCGCAGGTGGGCTTCGTCGCCCTCGAACGTGGTGATCCCACGGGCGATCGCCTCCCACACCTCGGCGATCAGATCATCGGCCACCCGAGGCTCCAACGCCCGGAAGAAGCGGCTGAGGCGAGGATGGAGCATGTCGAACAGCGCCCGCACGGCCCACGGCTCACCCCGCCGCGCCCCCGCGACGACGCCCGCACCGCTCCCAGCCTTCGCGCTGCGACCTACGGGCCCTGCCACCAGCGCACCGTACCCACCCCAGGCCGTGCTCCCTCAAGCCCCAGCCACGCCATGACGAACTACGCACCGAACCATGTCCATCCACTGACGAGACACGGGCGGACCTGCCCAGGTCGGTGCAGCCAGGCACAATCGCCAGACGTGAAGCTCGGGCGTCGTGCGCGCATCCCGACCGCCGCACTCATCGGGTAGTGCGCGACAACACGACCCGCGATCTGCCGCCCCCAGGATGAACCACCGCCAGTAAACCCATACGGCGAACGGCACCAGGCCCGCCATCCCGCAGCCGAGCCTTTCACCGCCATGCACGGCCGCGCTGGGCGTCGGCCAAGGACACGTCTGCGAGGACTCGACTCGTCGAAGTGAAGAAGGCCGAGGCCGTGCTTCGTATCGAGTAGTCCGAGCGACCGGACCGAGCGTGTGGTCGGGCGAGAGGTCGATGCTGGTCTCAGGGGCGCGGCGTGGCGGACTCCGTTGGGGGTGTGGGGACTCGGATCGTGATGGCGTGCGGTACGACTCTCGCCCGGAGGGTGTCGGTCTTCGGGCGTGCACCGCCGTCGAGTTCGTAGGGCAGCGGTTTGCTGGTCTCGATCTTGATCCGGGCGGCCTGGGTCATCTGTACGAGCGGTGACTTCTGGGCGTGTCCAACCGTGGCCCGGGTGAGGGTGCGCATCCACTGCCAGGCACCGTCGGCGGTCATGACGGCGACGTCGAGCTTGCCGTCGTCGGGGGTGGCGTGGTCGAAGGCGGTGATCCCACCTCCGATGGAGCCCACGTTGGCGAGGAGGACGCAGCTGGCCTTGTCGTCGAACCAGGTGTGCCCGTCGACGCGGACCTTGGTGCGTACCGGCGTGGCGCGGATGTGTCGCGCTCCGGTCCAGATGTAGGCGGCTCGACCGAAGCGGTCTTTGAGTCCAGCGTCGGCGTCGCGGATCATGAGCGCGTCGAGACCGATGCCGGCCATGACGGCGAAGTGTTCGCCGTTGATCTTCGCGACGTCGATCGTGCGGTTGCTGCCGTGCAGGCCGACGTCGACGGCCTGTTCGAGGTCGATCGGGATGCCCAGGTTGTTGGCCAGCAGGTTGGCTGTACCAGCCGGAAGGATCGCCAGGGTGACGGGTGATCACACGGCGGCGTCGATGCAGCGTTGCACGCTGCCGTCGCCGCCCCAGACGAAGATGAGGTCGGCTCCCATCTTGATCGCTTCGCGCACGCGGGCGGGCATCTTGCGGCTCTTGGGTACCT
>JANPGL010000378.1:0-3674 GCA_031423915.1 Actinomycetes bacterium
AGGTCGTGGACGTCGAGGAGCGTCGCCAGGCGCTGGCCGACGCCGCGGCGCGGGTCATCGCCAACGGCGGCCTCGGCGCCGCCACCCTTCGCGACGTGGCCGCCGAGGCGGGCCTCACCACAGGCGCCCTGACCCACTACTTCGCCGACAAGCGGGAGCTGCTCATCTTCACGCTCCAGGCCTCGCTCGAGCGGCGGCGAACGGCCCACCCCCGGCCGCGCACCGACGACGCGCTGAACGACCTGGGCGTCCTGCTCGATGGCGTGCTCCCCATCAGCGAGGCCTCCCGGCTCCATTGGATGGTGACGATCGCGTTCGCCTCGCAGGCCGCCGGCGACGCCGAGCTGGCGACGGTTCAGCGGGAGGCGTACCGGTCGTTCCGCAACGGCGTCAGGAACCTGGTGGTGCGAGCGATGGATCAGGGTCACCTCCCGGCCGGCGTCGACGCCGCGACCGAGGCGGAGTCGCTCATCGCGCTGGCCGACGGCATCGCGGTGCAGGCGCTGTTCGACCCCGAGTCCTGGCCGGCCGAGCGCCAGCGCCAGCACCTCCACCGCGCGCTGCGGGCGCTGCGCGGCGCCTGAGGCGGTTCGAGCCGCCCGGCCCCGGTTCGCTACGGTCGCCGGGACGACGAGGAGGGGCCGTGGGGATCGATCGTTCGAAGGTGGATGCGCTGCTCGCCCGGGCCAGGCGCGAGGTCGACGACGGGTTCCTGCCGTCCGCCCAGATCGCGCTGGCCTACCAGGGTGAGCTCGTGGCGTTCGAGACCTATGGCGATGCCACCGACGCCACCCGGTACGTGGTGTTCTCGGCCACCAAGGCGTTCATCGCCTCGGTGATGTGGCAGCTGATCGGCGAGGGAGCGGTCGACGTGAAGCTCCCTGTCGTGGCCTACGTCCCCGAGTTCGGCGCCAACGGCAAGGACGGCGTCACCGTCGAGCAGGTCATGCTGCACACCGCCGGCTTCCCGCACGCCCCCCTCGGGCCGCCTGCGTGGGACACGGTCGAAGGCCGCCTGGCGCGCTTCGCATCGTGGCGGCTGAACTGGGAGCCGGGCAGCAGCTACGAGTACCACGCCACGAGCGCCCACTGGGTGCTGGCGGAGATCATCCGCCGGACCACGGGCCAGGACCACCGCGACGCACTGGAGCAACGCGTCACGGCGCCGCTCGGGCTGCCCCGCCTGCTCGGGCTGCAGCCGGGGCCGGCGCAGCACGGCATCGCCGAGCTCGTCACCGTGGGCGAGGCGGCCACCGCGGCCGAGCTTCAGGCCGCCTTCGGCATCGCGGAGCTGCCTGTCACCGAGGTGACCCCGGCTGCGCTGCTCGGCTTCAACGATCCCGCCGCGCGCGCCGTGGGCGTGCCCGGCGGCGGCGGCGTGATGCGGGCCTGCGACCTGGCGCTGTTCTACCAGGCGCTCCTCCACGACCCGGCGGGGCTGTGGGATCCGGCGGTGCGGGCCGACGTGACCGGCCACGTCCGCAATCGGCTGCCCGACCGCAACACCGGGGTGCCGGCGAACCGCAGCCTCGGGCTCGTCCTGGCCGGCGACGACGGGCTCTCGCACATCCGGGGCATGGGTCGCACCGTGTCTCCCGGGACGTTCGGCCACAACGGCGCCGGCGGCCAGCTGGCGTGGGCCGATCCCGCCACCGGGCTGTCGCTCGGGTACTGCACGAACGGCATCGACATGAACCTCGTGCGCGAGCCTCGACGGGGCACGGCCATCTCGAGCCTGGCGGCCGTGTGCGCGTCCTGACCGCGTGATCCGCGCCGTCCTGTTCGACGTCGGCGGCGTGCTGACGCCGCCGTTGCGCACCCTGGTGCTGCCGCACGTCCTGGCGTCGGGCGTCGACGTGGAAGCCATGCAGGTGGCGCTGCTGCCCATGCTCGGCACGGTCGACGACGGGGACGAACCGGCGGCGCGCTGGGAGCGGGGCGAGATCGACCTCGCCGGGTTCGTGGAGCTGACCGGCGAGGCGGGGGAGCACGCGCGGGCGGTGCTCGATCCGGCCGCGCCCCACTTCCTCATGCAGGACTTCACGTTCCATCCGGGCATGCTCGAGCTCGCCGTCGACGTGCACGCCGCCGGGTTCCGCACCGCGGTCGTGTCGAACGTGGTGCCCGAGTGGGTTCCCGCCTGGCGTCAGGCGCTACCGCGCCCCGAGCTGTTCGACGCCATCGTGTTCTCGTGCGAGGCGGGGCTGCGCAAGCCGAACCCGGCCATCTTCCGGTACGCCTGTGAGCGCCTCGGCGTGGAGCCCGCCGACGCACTGTTGCTCGACGACTTCGGCCCCATGGTCGACGCGGCGCGATCGATCGGGCTCACCGGCGTGCACGTCGAGGACCACGACGTCGCCATCTCGGCGGCGCGCGTGCTGCTCGGGCTCTAACGGGTCAGGTCGGCCAGTGCGAACAGGTCCTCGTAGGCAGCGAGACCGGCGGGTTCATCGCGCTGAGCCACGCGCATGGCGATGATCTCGTCGGCGAGCCCCTCGTACTGGCGCAACCGGGCTGCGCACTCGGCGGGTGAGCCGGTGATGGTCATCGTATCGATCACCTCGTCGGGCACCAGGTCCATCGCCTCGCGCGTTCGGCGCAGCGGCATCAGCTCGGAGGCCCGGTCGGCGAACTCGGCGAACCCGAGCTGGCGCAGCTGCGAGTCGTAGTAGGGGTGCGGCACCGGGTGGAACAGGCCGCAGATGGCGGCCCTGGTGGCGTCGCGGGCCAGCTCAGCGTCCCGGTTCACGCTGACGATCGCCCCGATCGGGAACGCCAGCATCGAAGGATCGCGACCGGCCGACTCGGCGCCGGCCCGGGCGTTCGGGCGGACGAGATCGTCCAGGAACCTCGTCGACGTCATGATCCCGACGCCCACCCCGTCGGCGACCTCGCCGGCCAGGCGGACCATGTTCGGGCCGGAAGCCGACAGGTACACCGGGATCGTCGGACGAGCCGGCGTGTACGTGGCCCGCCAGCGGATCCGATGGACCTCGCCCTCGTAGCGCACGGCCTCGCCGGCCTGCGCGGCGACGACGGCACGCACGACCTCCACGTACTCGCGCATCTTGCGCAGCGGCCGGCTCGAGTCGACGCCCATGTACCACTCGTTCAGATGCCGGTTGCCCGTGCCGATGCCGAGGACGAAACGCCCACCGCTCAGCTCGTCGAGATCGCGGGCGCCGAGGGCCAGCAGCCACGGGTCACGGGCGTAGGCGTTGACGACGTAGGTGCCGACGTGCACCCGGGTCGTGGCCTGCACCACGGCCGCGGCCGGCACCAGCGCGCTCCGGGTCGCCTCGACGAGGTGCATACCGGCGAAGCCGGCGTCCTCGCCCTCGCGAGCCAGCGTGACGATCGTGTCGAGCGAGTCCTCGAACCCCAGCAGCATGCCCAGGCGCATGGCGATCCCCCGATGCCGAGGCGGGTCGGCCCCGCCGTCGGACCGGACCGTAGGGCGCCGTCAGCCGAGCAGCAACCGCACGATGCCGGCACCGAGGCCGGCGACGAGCGAAAGGAGCACGACTCCTGCGACCACCCGAACGCCGAGACCACGGCGCCGGGGTGCGTCGTCGTACTCGAAGTCCTCGGGTGCCCACTCGTCGGTCACCGGTCCATCCTGTCACCCGGACGGCGCCCGTGTCCGTGTCGTCACGGCCGGCCGCGGTGGCGCG
>JANPGL010000379.1:0-1679 GCA_031423915.1 Actinomycetes bacterium
TTCACACCGCGCCACATCCGAACCACAGGCACGGGACATCGATAGACCGGCGACCACCGTCCGAGCCGGACGGGCCAACACCTCACGTGCACAGAGCCTCCAAAGCTCCCAGCGGAGTTCAGGACTCTGATGTGCGGGGCCTGCTCGAGATCCTCGACGGTGCGTCAGCCACCCGGGCACGATCAGGCACTTGATAACGCCCACAATCATGGTCGGCTTGACCACCCGATAACCGGCGATCTGGCGCTGCTCGGACGACGCTCGACCCGCCACCTTGATGGGACCACCTGTGCGCCAGGGTGATGGACCGGGTCCGGAGTTTCAGGTTCGGCGTGGGGATGATGCGTCGGCTGTGTCGGTGGCGTCAAGGGTTGGTCGTTGGCGTCGTCGGTAGGACCCGCCGTCGATGACGAGTTCGTGGGCGTTGCTGTGCAACCGGTCGATGGCGGATTGGGCGAGGAGGGGGTCGGCCATCTGGGCGAGCATCTGCCGGGGTCCCGGTTGGAGGTGAGGATCGTGGAGGCCCGTCGGTGGCGTTCGACGATGATCTCGTAGACCTCGGCGGTGTCGGTCTGGTCCATGGCTCGGAGCGCGAAGTCGTCTATCTCGTTCGAGCAAGACACCGCGAACCTCGTGTTCCAACTCGTGTCCTCACGCTACGAACACGCCTCGCTCATCCTCACCTCGAACCTGCCGTTCTCCAGCTGCGGTGGCGTGTTGGGCGACCAAGCCGTCGCCGCCGCGATGATCGACCGGATCGTTCACCACGCCGACGTCCTCACCCTGAAATGCGCCAGCTACCGGCTCCGCAACCGCGGCATCGACATCCTCCCCAGCATCCGAACCGGAGCTGGCGAACCCGACACGTAAACTCGACAACCAACGACACCGCGCACTTTTCGACCGGCAACACCGCGCAGTGTTCGACCGTCACCGACACCCCTTACCGCCGGTTATCGATGATGGCCTGGCTACGACCACGTGCCGATGATCCGACCGACGACGATGCATCCGATCAGGACGGGAGGGCCTTGACACCCTGTCTTCGTGGCGCGACCCTCCGTTCAGGGATCGACAGGCCGAAGCTCGGTCGGGTCGGGGAGGTTCAGATGGCTACGCGTATGGTCGCCGATTGCAGGGACTTCCCGAGCGAGAGCGGATGCACGCTCACGATTGCGGGGCAGGAGGACGAGGTGCTCGATGCAGCCGTTGCTCATGCTGTTGCCGCTCATCAGCACGAACCAGGTCCCGAGCTTCGGGAGATGATCCGCAACTCGTTGAAGGCTGAGTGACCGCAGTGACGTACCTGCAGCTGATCGAGATCGAGAGCCCCAGCTATGAGGAGTTGATGAAGCTTCACGAGCAGTGGCTGGCGGACACCGAAGGCGAGCGCACGGTCGTGCGCGAATGGATCTGCGAGGACCGTGACCGTCCTGGCACCTACATCATGATCGTCGAGTTCCCCTCGGTGGAGGCTGCGGCGGTGAACAACGACCTGCCGGCGACGGCCCGGATCGCACAGGGCCTGGCGGCACTTGCATCGCGACCGCCGACCTTTCGGAACCTGGACCTGCTCCGTCACGACTGACCAGGCGCATCGATCGAGCTGGGCCTGCGCGGCGTCGACGAACCCTTCGACGTACCCACGACAGAAGTAGGCCAGGTTCAGCACCGTGGGG
>JANPGL010000380.1:0-10998 GCA_031423915.1 Actinomycetes bacterium
CGCCCCCGTGTTCGTCGACCCGACCGCCCATGTGTTCGCCGGCATCCGCCCGCCCACGGTGATCGACGACGGGAGGCCCCGCCCGCCCACGACGCTCGTGTTCGACGCCAAGGCCGACCTGGCCGTGCTGCGCGTACCCGGCCTGGAGCGCGTGCCCGCCACGCTGTCGAAGGAGAACCCGTCGCGCGGTGCCGCCGGCGCCGCACTCGGGTTCCCGGGCGGCGGCGACTTCGACGTGTCGCCCGCCGCGGTGCGGGCCGTGTTCAGCGCGGTCGGCCGCGACATCTACGGCGAGAGCCTGGTGACCCGCACCGTCGTCGAGCTCCAGGCCGTCGTGCGACCGGGCAACTCGGGCGGGCCGCTCGTGATGGCCGACGGCACCGTCGGCGGCCTGGTGTTCGCCCGCTCGGTATCGACCGAAGGCGTGGGCTACGCGCTCGGGGTGAACGAGGTGCGCGCCCACCTCGAGCAGGCCGTCTCCCGCACCGCCGCGGTGGGGACCGGCGACTGCGCCGCCGGTTAGTCCTGCAGCCGCTCGATGACGGGTGCGAACGCCTCGACGTCTCGCACGCTGAAGTAGCTGATGCCCCACCGGTGGCGGCACTCGAGCAGGTGGTCGGCGATCTCGTCGTGGGTGCCGAGGGCGAGGAACGGCGTGCTGAGCGCATCGTCGACCGACAGTCCCTCGACGCCGGCCGCCAGCTCCTCGGCGGCGGCGCGGCGGTCCTTCGTGACGGTGACGACCTGGACGAGCGCGTGCAGCTCGGGGACGGGCCGCCCCGCCGCCGTGGCCGCGTCTCGCACCACCTGGGTGACGGCGTCGAGGCGGTCGGCTTGCCACCGCACCTCATGACGCTGCCCGTCCTCGAGCGTGCGGCCCAGCCCCGTGAGCGCCACGATGTCGGCGTGGGCGGCGGCGTGGGCCAGCCACCGGTCGCCGTTGACGGCCACCATGATCGGAAGCCGCTCCTGCCGGGCGCGCATGACGCGCACCCCGGTCAGGTGCACATGGTCGCCGTCGTAGGTGACCTCCTCGCCGTCGAGCAGAGGGCGCAGCACCTCCACCGACTCGGCAAGGCGGGCTTTGCGCACGGCCGGAGCGTCGAACGGCGCACCGATGGCGGCGTACTCGGTGAAGGCGTGGCCGGCGCCCAGGCCGAGCTCGAACCGGCCACCGATGGCGTGGTCGAGCGCCGCCACCTCGCGCGCCAGGTGCACCGGGTGGTGGAAGTCGTTGTTCAGCACGAGCGGCCCGACGCGCAGGCGCGTCGTGACCGCCGCCGCGGCGTGCAGCGGCGCGAGTGGCGACCACCCGTCGCCGACGTGGTCGGCGGTGTGGAACACGTCGAAGCCGGCCCGCTCGGCGGCGCGAGCGCGCTCGCGCAACTCGTCGATGGTCAGGTCGCGCACCTGGTAGCCGAAGCGGAACGGTCGCATGCGTGCCGAGGCTACGGCGGTCGGTTTCCAGGTGCAACCCGTTGGTTGCATTCATCGACACCCCGTACGATCGGTGTGGGCCAGCGAGAAGGGGACGCACCGTGAGCGACGACCGTGCCGACGTGGAGTTCTTCTGGGACCCGATGTGCCCGTGGGCCTGGCTCACCAGCCGTTGGGTGGCCGAGGTGGCCCGCCAGCGCGACCTCGACGTGAACTGGCGCTTCATCAGCCTCCGGCTCCTCAACGCGGCAAAGGACTACGAGCGCGACTTCCCCGCCGGCTACGTCGCCGGCCACGGCAGCGGCCTCAAGCTCCTGCGGGTCGCCGCCGCGGTGCGCGACGCCGAGGGACGCGGCCGCATGGGCGAGCTGTACACCCAGTTCGGCGGCGACCTGCACGTGCGGGGTCGTCGCCACGACATCGTCGACCACTTCGACGAGGGCTTCCCCGACTACCTCCGTTCGGTCGGCGTCGACGATCGCTACCTGGCCGCCGCCAACGACGCCCGGTGGGACGAGGTGCTGCAGGCCGAGACCGACGAGGCGTTGAGCCGCACCGGCAAGGACGTCGGCACGCCGATCATCTCGTTCCGGCGCGACGGCCAGCAGCACTCGTTCTTCGGTCCGGTCATCAGCCGGGTACCCCGGGGCGCCGAGGCGCTGAAGCTGTGGGACGCCGTCTGGGAGGTCGCCACGTTCCCTGGCATGGCCGAGCTGAAGCGCTCGCTGCGCGAGAAGCCCCAGCTGGCCGACAGCCTCGACTGACCGAGCCGACGCCGTGCCGCGCATGACCCCCGACGACCTGGCCGAGTACCTGGAGCAGCCCCACGTGGGCGTCATCGCCACGCTCCGGCGCGACGGTTCGCCCTACACGGTGCCGATCTGGTGGTTGTGGGAGCCCGACGAGTCGCGGCCCGCGTTCGAGGCCGGCCGCCACGTCTACCCCAACGGCGTGATCTGGATCACCGGGACGACGACGCGCGTCTGGTGTCGCCAGCTGCAGCACGACGCCCGGGCGTCGCTGTGCATCGAATCGGGCCCACCCGTGACCGCCCACGTGGAGCTCGACGGCGAGTGCGACGTGTTGCGGCGCGAGGACCACGACATCTGGCCCGTGTCGCGCCGCCTCGCCGAGAAGTACGTCGGGCGCGGCGACCCCGCCAACGACGCCGCCGTCGACGCGTTCTTCGCCAACATGCAGACCGAGCCGCGGATGCTGTTCCGCCTGCGGCCCCGCGTGCTGCGCGCCATCGACATGCGCGTCTACCGAGGCAAGCGCGAGGACCGCGAGCACCAGGCCGGCGGCGGCTGATCGTTCAGGCGGCCGGCGGCACGATCCGGCCGCGGATCGGGTCGCCCCCGTCCCACGCGGCCGCCGCCGCTTTCACCGCGTCGAACGAGGCGTGGATCGACGGCACGTCTTCCAGGACCTCGATCATGATGCCGAGCGCCGACGACGTGTCGCAGTAGGCGAAGCGCATGTCGCGGTTGGCGCCGCTGAACGCCACCGCGAAGCCGGCGGCCACGTAGCGGGCCACGTCGGCGTCGAAGTCGTCGGCGAACACGGCGACGTGATGATGGCCTTCGCGGCCCTTCGGGAACAGGTCGCGATAGCACGACGGCGAATCGTCGAGCTGCTGGATGAGCTCGAGCTGGGTCTCGCCGGCGTACGTGATGGCGCCGGCGAAGCGCAGGCTCGTCGGCTCGCCCCGGTAGAGCGTGTCGGTGACCTGGATGTCGGGGTTGTAGAACCAGGGACCCACGCCCAGCGTGTCGGTCCAGCGGCGCATGGCCGCCTCGATGTCGTCGACGACGTAGGCCTGCTGGACGACGTGGCGGGCGAGCAACGGCACCACGTCAGAACACCGGCGGGCGGTCGCTGGCCTCGCCCGTGAGCATGTTGGCGGCCCGCTTGGTGAGCCACTCGTCGTAGCCGTCGTGAGTGAGGATCCAGAAGCGGTTCGTGCGGACCGCCTCGACGACGAGATCGGCCGTGTGCTCGGCCGACAGCAGGGTGGGCGGCATGTCGGTGCCCGGGCGGTACGTCGGGTTGGCCGAGCCCCCGGGGCGGTTGCGGTCGCTCTCGCCGATGCGACTGGCCACGCGGCCGGGGCACAGGACCGACACGCCGATCGTCGAGTCGACGGCGCGCAGGTCGTGGTGGAGGCACTCGGACAACGAGACGACGCCCGCCTTGGCCACGTCGTACGGCGCGATGCCCGGCATGGCCAGCAGGCCGGCGATCGACGCCGTGTTCACGATGTGGCCGGGCTCGCCGCCCGCCAGCATGCGGGGCACGAACGACTTCACGCCATAGACCACGCCCCACAGGTCGACCCCGAGGACCCAGTTCCAGTCCTCGAGCGTCTGCTCCCACGCCTTGCCGCCGGTGACGACGCCGGCGTTGTTCATGACGAGGTGGGCCGAGCCGAAACGGTCGTAGGTGGCTGCCGCCAGCGCCTCGACCGCGTCGGGGTCCGACACGTCGACGCGGCGGTCCAGCACCTCGACGCCGTCAGCGCGGAACGCCGCGGTGGCGGCGTCGAGCGCCGACTGTTCGATGTCGGCCAGGACCAACTTCATGCCCTGGGCCGCGCACGCCTTGGCCACCGCCAGACCGATGCCGCTGGCACCGCCGGTGATGACCGCCACCCTGCCGCGCAGGTCGTCCATGAGCCGCTCCCCTCGTTGCGAATTCCGCGTGATCCTGGCACGCGGGGCGGGGGTCGACCAACGGCCGGTCGCTACGGTCGGTGGGGGCGGAAGGGCCCGTCGAGCGCGTCGTCCCACCTACCCGAGTCGAGTGCCCGCCGGACGAGAGATGCCTCGCCGTCGCGGAGGGACGGCGGCCCGAAGAGGGCAGGGCGGGTGCCGAATGCAGGATGGTCAGAGCTGGCGTTCGACACGGTCCCAGCCTGCTCACAGAGTGTGACGAAGTTCGGAACAGCCCTGCCGTTGGTCCCGACGAAGTGCGCCTCCTACCACCCAGAATGACTACATGACCCCCCGTCCTTCCTTCTTGCGCGCCGCTCGTCAGCTCGCCCTCACGCACAAGCTCGTGTGGGTGTTCGCCGGGCTCGCCGTCGTCGTGTCGGGCCTGTTGGCCCTCCTCGTCGGCCTGAACCCCGCCTTCGCCGCCCTGCTCATCATCCTGGTGGTCGGCATCGCGGTGGCCCTCCTGACCTGGCGCCAGCGTCGATCGGGAACCGACCGGCGCCTCGGTGGCGGCACGATCGTGGCCCATTCCGCCATCGCGGTGGTCGCCACCTTCGCACTCATCCAGGCCGTGCCCTACGGGCGGGCGCACGCGAACCCGCCCGTCACCGGCGAGCCGGCCTGGTCGTCGCCTCGTACACGTGAGCTGATGGTGACCGCGTGCTTCGACTGCCACAGCAACGAGACCAAGTGGCCGTGGTACGCGAGCGTGGCGCCGATCTCATGGGCGGTGCAGGACCACGTCGACGAGGCCCGGGGCATCGTCAACTACTCGGAGTTCACCACCAACCCGCGCAAGGCCCGCGACACCATCGAGGTCATCCAGAACGGCAGCATGCCGCCCGGGTACTTCACCTCGTTCGGCCGCCACCCGGCCGCCAACCTCACCGACGCCGAGGTGGCCGAACTCATCGCCGGGCTGAAAGCGACGCCCGGCATGGGCCGCGGCTGAACCTCGATCGGCCGATCAGTCCTCGGGCAGGGGAGGCAGCCCGTAGTGGGCGATGAGCTCACGGCGCTCGATCGAATTCGGCCGCACGTGGCGTCCTGCCGACGGGCCGTGCTTGATGCGGTCCGCTTCGACCGGTGTCACCAGGATGTCCTCACGCCGATCGATGGCGGCCACCGGTACGAGGTGCTCGCGACGCAGCATCCCGGGCTTGACCGTCACCCATTCGGGCTGCATATCGGTAGGTCGGAAGATGACGTCGGTAACGACACCGATCTTCTCGCCCGACTCGCTGAACAACGGGAATCCGACGTAGGTCTCCAACATGGCTCACCTCCAGGGTCAGGCTTCCAGCGTTCCCACCCTCGTCGTTGCCAAACTGCAATGTTCGAACCAGTCCCGCTGGGAACGTCCAGGGGTCGATCCCGCAGACTCGAAGGCGGGGTGAGCCGGCGCTCGGTACGCTCGCGTTCTGTGCCGCCCGCCCAGCAGGTCTTCCGTGTCACGGTGCGAGGACGCTTCCACGAGCTCACCGATGCGTCGCGGCGCCAGCTGGCGGCCGCGGCCGACGAGCACGAGATCTTCCGGTCGGCGTACACGACTGAGGGCACGTTCGTGTACGACGCCCGGCTCGACTTCTTCAACCTCCGCTACGAGATCCGGGTCGATGCCGGTGAACCCGAGCCGAGCGAACTGGCGGGGGTGCTGGCTCAGCACGAGGCCGAGACCTTCCTCCGGACGATGCGCTACGGCCACCGCGACCTGAAGGTCGAGACCGTCGACCTCTCGGCGCTGTGGCTCGACGCCGAGGAACGGCGCAACTGACGGCGCCGACTCGGTTGCCCCGGCGCCGACGTCGGCCGTAACGTCGCCGGCGAGGCGACCGGGGGGTGCCGATGCGCGTGGGATTCGTGGGTCTCGGCACGATGGGCCGCCCGATCGCGTCGCACCTGCGGCGCGCCGGGCACGAGGTGACCGTGTGGGACGTCGCCGCTTCGGCCGTCGACTCGCTGGTGGCCGAGGGCGCGGCCCCGGCCACCGACATCGCCGGGCTCGCCGCCGCATCCGACGTCGCGTTCTTGTCGCTGCCCGGCCCGGCCGACGTAGACGAGGTCGTCGACGCGCTGCTGCCTGCACTGCGGCCGGGATCCGTGATCGTCGACCTGTCGACGAACTCGGTCGATGGCGTGCGCGCCGCCGCCGAGCGGTGCGCGGCCGCCGGGGTGGCGTTCGTCGACGCACCGGTGTCGGGCGGCAAGGCCGGTGCCGAGGCCGGCACGCTCAGCGTGATGGTGGGCGCCGAGCCCGAGGTGTTCGCGTCGGTCGAGCCGCTGCTGCGGGTCTTCGGCGCCACGGTGTTCCACGTGGGGCCGAGCGGTGCCGGCGCCCTGGCCAAGCTCGTCAACAACCAGATCTTCCTGTGCGCGTGCGTGCTCGTCCAGGAGGGCTTCGTCCTCGGCGCCAAAGCCGGCATGGACCCGACCGCGCTGCTCGACATCCTGAAGGCGTCGAGCGCGGCCGGCGTGCTGGGAAGCGCGCCGTTCTTCCTCGGTCGCAACTTCGAGGACGCGGTGTTCAGGCTGTCCATCGCCGAGAAGGATGTGGCGGTCGCCCTCGAGTCGGCCCGTTCCCTCGGCGTGGCGATGCCGACCACGACCGCCGCGCACAGCGTGTACCGCGCCGCCGTCGACGACGGCCTCGGCGACAAGGTGTTCACCGCCACGCTCCTGACGCTCGAGAGCTGGGCGGGCGTCGAGGTCCCGCCGTTGCGACGACGCCCGAAGGCGGCGCCGTGAACACGCCGGCACCGCCGCTCGCCGACCTGTCGGACCCGCGCAGCTTCGCTGACGGCTTCCCCCACGAGACGTTCACGTGGCTGCGCGCCAACGCGCCGGTGTGGTGGCACGAGCCGACGGCCGCCACACCCGACGGCGAGGGCTTCTGGGTCGTGAGCCGGTACGACGACGTGATGGCGGTGCTGCGCGATCCCGGGACGTACTCGTCGGAGACCGGCGGCGGGCGCGCCTACGGCGGCACCGCCATCAAGGACGAGCCCCAGGTCGGTGAGCTGCTCAACGTCACCGACGACCCGAAGCATCGACGGTTGCGCGCCCTGGTGAACAGCGGCTTCACGCCGCGGGCCATCGACGCACTGGCCGACGACATCCGCGGCCGCCTGTGCCTGTTGCTCGACCGCATCCCCGCCGGCGAGCCGTTCGAGGTCGTCTCCGCGCTGGCCAGCGAGCTGCCGTTGCAGGTGATCTGCTCGATCCTCGGGGTGCCCCAGGACGACCGGGCGATGCTGTGCGACTGGATGGACCAGGGCATCGCCTCGGGGTCCGGCTCGATCATCGCCCCCGAGTTCCTTCGCAAGCTGCGCCACTACGGCACGGCGCTCATCGAGACCAAGCGGCTCGAACCGGCCGACGACATCCTGTCGACCGTCGTGCACGCCCGCAGCGACACCGACGGCACCGCGCTCACCGACCGCGAGCTGCTCGGGTTCTTCGCGCTCCTGTTCCCGGCGGGCGCCGAGACGACGCGCAGCGCCATCGCCGGCGCGGTGCACGCGTTCGCAGAGCGCCCCGATCAGTTCGATCGCCTACGGGCCGACCCGTCGTTGGCGGGCGCGGGCGCCGAAGAGGTGGTGCGGTGGACGACGCCGTCGGTCTACAAGCGCCGCACGGCCACCGGCGACACGACGCTGTCCGGCGAGGCGATCCGGGCCGGCGACAAGGTCGTGTTCTGGGAGATGTCGGCCAACCGAGACGACCGGGTGTTCGTCGACCCGTTCACGTTCGACATCGCACGGTCGCCCAACCCGCACGTGGGGTTCGGCTGGGGCGTCCACTTCTGCCTGGGCGCTCACCTGGCCCGCCTCGAGCTGCGCGCCACGCTCGAGGAGCTGGCGGCCCGCTACGAACGGTTCGAGATCGTCGAGCCGGTCGAGTGGATGCCCAACAACCGGCTGTTCGGCCTGCGCCGCCTCACGGTGCGGGCCATGCCGCGCCGCTGAGCCCCACCCAGCCCAGCGGCGCGGCAGCGCCGTCACATGTCGTGCGCCTCGTACACCTCGACCGTGCCGCCCGCGGCCAGCACCGGGCACCCCTTGGCCAGCACCGCCGCGGCCGCAAGATCGCCGGCCGTGACGATCGAGTAGCCGGTCAGACCCGCAGCCGACGCCGCCGTCGACCCGTCGGACCGCACCGCGGTCGAGGCGCCGAACGGGTTGCCGCCATCGACGATCGCGGCGCCCAACGTGCCGAACCAGCCCATCCACGCCTCCATGACCTTGGCGCCCTCGGCCTCGCTCGTCGGCGTGGATCCACCCTTGTATGCGAACACGAACTTCCCCATGATGTGCCTCCCGGTGTCTCGGAGCGGGTCCCGGTGACCCGTTCCACCCTGATGACGAACGGGCGGGGCCCTTCTCGACAGGTCGACCATCCGGCTGGTGCGCGGAGTCTGCCACCATGGTCGGCGGCAACATCGTCCTCGCGGCCGTGCTCGTCACCGTCGAACCCAGGAGCGTCACGTGAGCTACGACAACCTGTTCCAGCCCCTGCAGATCGGTGGGTGCACGGTCCCGAACCGCATCGCCCGCACCGCTCACTCGACCGGCACCGTCGGCGAGGACCTCATCGCCTACCACGAGGAGCGGGCCAAGGGTGGGCTCGGCCTCACGATCATCGAGATCGCCGGCGTGCAGCCGGGCTCGGCGACGTCGATCCCCGTGTACGGCGACGGCGTGCTCCCGTTCTACGAGGAGCTGTCCGGGCGGATGCACGCCCACGGGACGAAGGTCTTCCAGCAGCTGTGGCACGGCGGCGCCGCCTACGGCCGCGCCGGCCAGCCGGTCTCGGCCTCGGCGGTGCCCGCGCCGTCGGTCAACGTGGTGCCCCGCCCGATGACCAAAGCCATGATCGACGACACCGTCGCCGCGTTCGCCGCCGCGGCGGCCCGTTGCCGCGCCGGGGGCCTCGACGGCGTGGAGCTGCACGGCGCCCACGGGTACCTGATCGGCCAGTTCCTGTCGCCCGCCACCAACCTGCGCCACGACGACTACGGCGGCCCGCTCGAGAACCGCGCGCGCTTCGTCGTCGAGATCCTCGAGGCGATCCGCGCCGAGGTCGGTGCCGGGTTCCCCGTCGGCGTGCGCCTGTCGGGCACCGACTTCATCCAGGGCGGCATCGACCCCACCGAGGCCGCGGCCATCGCCCGCCACATCGAGCCGCTCGTCGACTTCCTCGACATCTCGATGGGCTCGTACTGGCGGTTCCACAAGTTCCTGTCCACCATGGACGACCCGCTCGGCTACGAGCTCGAGAGCAGTGAACAGGTCACGCGGGCGGTCACCGTGCCGACCATCGTGACCGGTCGCATCATGACGCTCGACCACGCCAGCCACCTGGTGGAGACCGGCGTGGCCGACATGGTCTCGCTCGTGCGGGCCATGGTGGCCGACCCCCACCTCGTGAAGAAGGCACGCGAAGGGCGCGAGGCCGAGATCCGCCCGTGCATCGGCACGAGCATGGGCTGCGTGGCGCAGCTCATGACGACCGGCCGCCTCCAGTGCGTCGTCAACGTGGCCGCCGGCAAGGAGACCACCGTCGCGTTCGAGACCCCCGCGCCGGCACCGACCGCCAAGAAGGTGCTCGTGATCGGGGGTGGGCCCGCCGGCCTGGAAGCGGCGCGCACCGCGGCGCTGCGCGGCCACGACGTCCACCTGTACGAGATGACCGCCCACCTCGGCGGGCAGGTCCGCATCGCGGCGTCGGCCCCCCACCGGGCCGACCTCGAGGCACTCACGCGCTTCCTGGCCGACGAGATCACCCGCCTCGGCGTGCACGTCCACCTGCGCACCCCGGTGGACCCCGACCTGGTGTTGGGCGAGCACCCCGACGAGGTGATCGTGGCGACCGGCTCCACACCACGGCGCGACGGCTTCCAGCTGTCGAGCCCGTCGGTGCCGGTGCCCGGCGGTTCCCTGCCCCACGTGTACACCGTGTGGGACGTCCTCGGCTTCGGCGGGCGGGCGACCATCGGGCGCAGCGCCGTCGTGTACGACGACACCGCCACGTTCGAGGCCATCTCCGCCGCCGACACCCTGGTGGCCGCCGGGGCGCACGTCACGATCGTCAGCCGACTCGAACAGGTCGGCGCCACGATCCCCTACCCGCCGGCCACGGTGGAGGCCAGCCGGGAGCGGCTCTACGCCGCGGGTGTCGAGTTCGTGCCGTCCATGGCGCTGCGCGAGATCACGCCGACCGAGGTCGTCGCCCGCGGTGTGGGCAACGATCTCGTGCGCACGTTCCCGGCGGACACGGTCGTGATCGCCACGTACCACGAGCCCAACAGCGAACTGGCCGACCACCTCCGCGCCGCCGGCCTCACCGTTCACCTGGCCGGCAACGTGAACGGCACCGACACCATCCAGGCCGCCGTCCACGGCGCGGCCGCCATCGCCCGGAAGCTCTGACGTTTCGGCCTCTTCCCCGAAGCCGTCAGCCGAGCAGCTTCTTGGCGATCACGATGCGCTGGATCTGGTTGGTGCCCTCGTAGATCTGGGTGATCTTGGCGTCGCGCATCATCCGCTCGACGGGGAACTCGGTCGTGTAGCCGTAGCCGCCGAGCAGCTGCACGGCGTCGGTGGTCACCTTCATCGCCACGTCGCTGGCGAAGCACTTGGCCATGGCGCCGATGGAGCCGAGCGTGCCGTAGGGATCACCCTCGTCGGCCAGCGCGCAGGCGTGGTACACCATGCCGCGGGCGGCCTCGAGCTGCATGGCCGCGTCGGCCACCATCCACTGCAGACCCTGGTTCTCGGCGATGGGACGGCCGAACGTCTTGCGGTCCTTCATGTAGCCGATGGCGTAGTCGAGCGCGCCCTGGGCGATG
>JANPGL010000381.1:0-1502 GCA_031423915.1 Actinomycetes bacterium
CGCCCATTGGTCTCACCCTTCCCTCCGGACAACGTCAACGGTACTTAGCACATCGCTAAGTACGACCCAAACCTATGTGACCACTCTGGTCGACCGGTGTGACAAGGATTCAACGAAACAGCACCAGCGCCGCCCTCAACCGCTCGGCGTGCTCAGGGATCGGCGCCCGCATCGACGAGCCACCCACCGCGCTGGCCAGCGCCACCTCGAGCACGTCCCGCCGGCTACAGGTCGAGACCGTGCACCAGCCCGACGACGAACACGGCGCTCCCGATCGACGCGCCATCGACCCACGTTCCTAGGAGCGCCGCGACCAGCACGGCCACCGGCACCCCCAACATCAGGCCGAGCGCGACACCGTTCGCGCCGTTGTACCGCCACGTCACCATGAACTCGCGCCAGCCAACGCGCACGGCCGCGACGACACCGACGGTCCCCGCCGCTACAGATCCAGCGGCACCGGTGATCTCGAAATGTGCCACTACACCCGACACTACTCATCACGACGATCTCGGCCGGCAAGTCGCTTACAGCTCCCCAATATCTGCGATGTCGCGGGCCATAGCCACGAGCTCGTCGTGCCATGACTCGGCGTAGGCCCGAGCAGCCATGGCGGTCGGAAACCCGTACGCCAGGGCCACCGGCAGCCGAAGCTCAACGCGGCCATCCCTCAGCCCCGGCATTCCGATGACCCAGTCGTGACCGACCGGTTCCTCGTAGACCTCAAGCTCACCGACTTTGTAGATCCGTCCCATCTCGTCACCCTCTCTCATGTGTGTCCCGCCGTTCCGCCAGCACCTCGAGCACGTCCCGCCGTCCCTTCGCCACCACGACGAGCTCGGCCGCAGGGTCGCCATGCTCGACGGCACCGAGGACCTGGGCGACGAGGACGCGGGTCGGGTCGTGGCGGCGGGCCATGGGGTCAGTGTGCCCAAGAGGTGCGCTGGAAGCACCAGGGGTGATTAGACAGGGGGCCCTGCCAACCTCCGGCACGCGATTGGCAGGTTCACGCATAGTGACCACCAATGGGTGAAGCTGCGCTGAGCGAACGGTCCAAGGCCGCCATCGACTTGGCCGAGATGGTCGCGGACCTTGCGCGTTGGGGCGCACAACCCGGTGCGCTGATCCGAGCGGCGGCAGGCGACCTCGAGGTGCTGCGAGCTGCTCACTTCCTCGTGAAAGGTGATCCCCGACGCTCTCGGTACGCCGTGCCGAATGCTCTCGCACGGGCCGTCCTGTCCGAAGCGGCCGACCTCGTCCTGCGCCGGCAGCACTCGTAGTCAGTCGGCGTCCGCTCCAGACTGCCGGTTCTCGATGTCCTCGACCAGCTCGAGCGCGGCATTGATGGCGGCCTCGATCAGCAACTGCGGTACGCCGGTGCTTCGCCGGTCGCTGGCGTCAATGACCGTCGACAACGCGAGCTCCAGCGCGTGACGGTCCCCGCCCGCGGCGGTGAACACCCGAGCCCAACCCCCGCCTTGCTCCGCGGCGACAACGGCCAG
>JANPGL010000382.1:0-6636 GCA_031423915.1 Actinomycetes bacterium
GGCGCTGGGCGGCCCGCCAACGCTTCGAGAGCCAGCTCGACGAGCTCGACGGCGAGCTGGCCGAGGTGGTCGGCGAGCAGGAGCGAACGATGCGTGCCGCCAGCCCCTGCGTGGCCGACGTCCAGCGGTCGGTGG
Source organism: Actinomycetes bacterium (assembly GCA_031423915.1). Lineage (GTDB taxonomy): Bacteria > Actinomycetota > Acidimicrobiia > Acidimicrobiales > Ilumatobacteraceae > JANMAT01. Next base: position 136 of record JANPGL010000382.1, read on the forward strand.
AGCGGCTGGACGCACTGGTGTGGGCACGGCGGCCGGGCGACGGCGACTTCGCGTCGCTGCGCGTCGGACTCGGCGATGGCCCGGCGGCGATCGACGTTCGTTCCACCGATCGTTGGCGGGCGGCGTCGTTCAAGCAGCAGCTCGACGATCTGCTCCGCCGGCACGACACCCTGCACGACGTCCCCGTGTGCACGCCCGGAGCGCCGGGCATCCTGGTGGCCGTGGTCGGCTCGTCCGAGGCGGTGGCCGACGTCGGTCGAGCGCTCGTGGTGCAGGCGGCCGCCCAGCACGCGCCGAGCGAGCTGCGCATGGCCGTGCTGACCACCTCCGACCAGTGGCGCTGGGCCCGCTGGCTGCCGCACGTTGCCGGCGCGGCCGACACGGTCCACGTGTCGTGGTCCACCGCCACGCTGGACGAGGTCGCTCGGCGCGTCGACGGTCTCTTGGGCGTCGGCCGTGCGAGCGCGGGTGCGGCACCGGGCGCCAGCGCGCCGCGGACGCGCCAACGCTGGTGGGTGCTGACCACCGCGGCGGCAGCATCCCGTCCGTCGGTGCGTGCGGTGGTCGACCGGCTGCGCGCCGACGGCGCCGTGGTCACCGTGTTGGCCGACGGCCCAGCGTCGCTGCCGGCCGACCCGGACTGGCTGCTCGACCTGCGCGAGGGCGTCGAGGTCGTGCAGCGCGGTGCCCGGACTCGTCTGTCGCGCGTCGAGGGGCTCGGCCTCGATGCGGCGGACGCGGCCGCTCACGCCCTGGGCACCTACGTCGACGCCCGTGCGGCCCACCGGGGGCCGGGCGCCGAGGCGAGCGCGCTCGAACTCTGGGGTGTCGTCGACGTGGCCCAGCTGGATGCCCCCGCCCGGTGGGCCGACCGGGGGCCCGGCCTGCGCAGCGTCGCCATCGGCAGCGACGACGCGGGGGATCCGGTGTCGATCGGGTTCCGGGAGGGCAACCCGCACGGCTTCGTGGCCGGCATCACCGGATCGGGCAAGAGCGAGCTCCTCAAGACGCTCATCGCCGGGCTCGTGCTCGACCATCCGCCCGGGCAGCTGACCCTCTTCCTGCTCGACTTCAAGGGCGGCACGGCGTTCCGAGAGCTCGCCGGCCTGCCACACGTGGTGGGCCTCGTGACCGACATCGAGTCCGACGAGACGCTCGCCGCCCGGGCGTTCCTGGCGCTCGACGCCGAGCTCGTGCGGCGCAAGGCGCTGCTGAGTGAGGCGCGCTGCGGCGACATCGGCGACTACGAGCGCCGCGCCACGGCGTCGACCCGGCCGATGCCGAGCCTGCTCGTGGTGATCGACGAGTTCGCCGCGCTCATGCAGCACGACCGCGACCTGGCCGCGAGCCTGGACAGCGTGGCGATGCAAGGTCGGGCCCTGGGCGTGCACCTTCTCCTGGCGGCACAGGACCCGAGCGGGGTGATCACTCCGGCCATCAACGCGAACACGGGGCTGTGGGTCGGGCTCCGCGTCGCCCGACCCGAGCACTCCAAGGGCGTGATCGGGTCGGACGAGGCGGCGTTCATCCCGGCCAGCTCGCCGGGTCGGGCGTTCCTGCGGCGAGGCGGCGAGGCGGCCACGGCGTTCCAGACGGCCCGGATCGCCCGCACCCTGCCCTCGGCGGAACGGCAGGCGATCGAGATCCGAACGCTCGGGCCCGACGACCTTGGTGACCGTGACGGGGCGCCCGGCTCGCGCCCGTCCGGCGCAACCGCCGACGTGACGGAGCTCGACGTGCTGGTGGACCGCATCGCCGTGGGGGCCGCCCGGGCCGGGGCGTGGGTCCCGACGCCGCTTTGGCTGCCACCACTGCCCCCGCTGGTCGACGGGGCGACGCTGGCGTGGCCGGACCGCCCCACCGGGCGCCCCGCGGCGCTGCTCGGTCTCGCCGACGATCCGACCGTGCCCCGCCAGGGTCCGATCGGGGTCGACCTGGCCACCGCAGGCCACGTGCTGGTGCTCGGCCGTCTCGGTTCCGGGCGGACCACTGCGCTGGTGCAGCTCGCGGTCGACCTCGCCCGGCACCACGGGCCGGGCGACGTGCACGTGTACGGCCTCGACGCCGGCGATGGCGCGCTCGGCGCGCTGGAGCGGTTGGCGCACTGCGGCTCGGTCGTGGGGGTGGGCGACGTGGAGCGGACCACCTCGCTGCTCCGCCGGCTCGCCCGCCTCATGGAGCAGCGCCGTGAGGGAATGAGCAGCACCGGGGCGGCCGACTTCACCCTGTGGCGTTCGCACGCAGCGTCGCCGGAGCCCTGGGTGGTCGTGGTCGTCGACGACGTCGGCATCCTGCGCCAGGCGTTCGACCGCCACCCCGACCAGACGTTGTCGGACCTTTTCACGGTGCTGTGCCAGGGCGGTGCCGCCGTCGGGATCCACCTCCTGATAGGCGCGACGCAGTCGAACGACGCTCGGGCGCAGCTGATGAGCTTGTGCGGCGTGAAGCTGGCACTCGCGGTAGCGGACGCCAGCGATGTGCAGGGCCTGCCGCCCGGTCGCGCGCGCGAGCTGCCCGGGTTCCCGAGGGGCCGTGGCTACCTGGTCGACGGGGGCGCGCCGCTCGTACAGGTCGCGCACCCGGGCGCACCCGCCGGCTGGCCGGCGGGTGCGATCGCCGCCGGTCCGCCACCGGTCCGTCGGCTCCCGCGGCCGGGTGAGCTGACCGTGGCATCGCTCCCGCGCTCGACGGACTCGGGGCTGGCGGTGGTGGGGGTCGGCGGCGACGAGGTGGAGGCGGTCACCGTGGACCTGGCCCGCCACCCGCACGTCACCGTGCTCGGCGAGCCCGGATCCGGCCGTTCGACGACCGCTGCCGTCGTGGCGCTCGCAGCCATGGCCGCGGACCCCTCACGGCGGGTGGTGGCGCTCGTGCCGCGGGGTGGACCGCTCGAGACGTTGCCCGAGCGGGCCGCTGGTACGACCGTGACGCTCGCCGTCGGCGCCGACGAGATGCAGGAGGCCCTGCGGCTGATGATCGACGGTCCCGGCGGTCCGTCGATGCTGGTGATCGACGACGCCGAGTCGCTGCCCGCCGGGTTGGCGGAGCCCCTCTCACGGGTCGTGCGCGACGCCCGGCGGCTCGACGTGCGCACGGTGACCGCAGGCCGTGCCACCGACGTGCTCCGTCTGTACGACGACTGGGCACGCTACGTGGTGTCGCTGCGTCACGCGATCTTGCTGAGCCCGTCGCCCGACGTGGAGATCGCGTACGACCTCCGGCCGACGCGGCTCCGGCCGGCACCGCTGGCCGGCCGGGGTCTCTACGTGGTGCGTGGCGCCGTGACGACGGTGCAGATCGCTGATCTGCTGCCGCGCTGAGCTGGCGCTGGGGCTCGGTGCGTCAACCGCCGGCCTGCAGCAGCGCCTCGCGTCGCTTGTCGACCTCGACGCCCGCGTCGCGCAATGCGCCCGACAGCTTGCCCATGCTGGGCTCGAACTCGCCGCTCCACGAGGACCGGAAGCGCTCGGACGCCGGGCCTTCCCACGCCGTGTTGTCGAGCTGGGTCCGGATGGTCCGGGCCAGCTGCATCACCTGCTCCGCCTGGCGGTCGAAGGCCGCCTTGAGGTCGCTCAGCTCTTCGATCGATGCACCGATGCGTGCCATGGTCCCGTCCTCTCTCGGTTGTGCCAGCCGCTCGACCGGCACGAGTCAGTGTGCGCCCGGGTGCTGAAGACCCCGTGAAACGATCCTGCAACGATCCGGGATCGTCGGTTGCATGCCGTGCGGACATCGCGCCCGTCGCCGCCCCGCCTCAGGCTATGCAGCCGTGTCAAGCGGCAGCCGTGCCGAGCGGCCGCCGTGGGCGCAACCACCGCGACGACTCACTCGAGCCGGTACGTCAGGCGGGTCTTCCCGATCTCGATCTCGTCGCCGTCGGCGAGCGCGTGTTCGATGATGCGTCGCCCGTTCACCGAGGTGCCGTTCCCCGAGCCCACGTCCACGATGATGTGCCCGTCGGCCAGCCGCCGGACCTCGGCGTGCAGGCGGCTGGCGTCGGAGTCGAGCACCGTCACGTCGCGGTCGGCGCGCCGGCCGATCGTGGTGACGGCCCGGTCGAGCGGCCAGGGGCCGCCGGCGCCGTGCAAGCGGGCCGAGCGGACCTTGGCGCTCGAATGAAGCACGGTGGCGTCACGGTCAGCGGCACCCGCCCTGGCGAAGTCGCCGCCTGGGGCGCCCGTGTCGCCGAGCGCCGGGTCCTGGCGCAGGATGCGCGCCTCGAGGTCGCGCAGCGCGGGTCCGGGGTCGAGGCCGAGCTCGTCCACCAGGTGCTGACGAGTGCGGCGGTACGCGCCCAGAGCGTCAGCCTGACGACCGCTGCGGTACAGCGCGAGCATGAGCTGCGCGGTGAACCGTTCATCGAGCGGATGGTCGGTGCACAGCGCCTCGAGCCCCGGCACCACGGCGCGGTCGTCGCCCACGACGAGCGCCAGGTCGACGCTGTCCCCCAGGGCCGTCAGGCGCACGGTCTCGTGCCGTGTCGCCGCGGCCGCAGCCCACGGCTGGTCGGCCAGGTCGGCGAGTGCGGGGCCGCGCCACCGCGCCAGCGCCGAGGCGAACAGCTGGCGGGCCTCGGCGAGCCGCCCGGCCTGCAGGGCGCGCCGGGCCGCGGCGCAGTCAGCCTCGAAGGCGAGCAGATCGAGCTCGTCGCGACCCACGCGCGCCACGTACCCCGGACGCTGCGTGGCGATGACCACCTCACCCGGTCGCGCTGGCCCGAGCGCGCGGCGCAGGGACGAGACGTAGACCTGCAGCGTCGAGGGTGCGGTCGGCGCGGCGTCGTCGCCCCACACCGTCTCGACCAGCCGTTCCGTGGAGACCACCCGTCCGGCCTCGATGAGGAGCAGCCCGAGCACGGTGCGTTGCTTGCTGCCGCCGAGGCCGATCGCGTCGCCGTCGATCTCGGCGGTGAGGGGACCGAGCACGCGCAGCGAGAGGGCCATGGACCGGAGTACAGCACAGTCGTCGAACGCGTACGACGACCGGCGTGCGCGGCGGTGTCCGCCGCAGGTTGACGCCGCGGGGCGGGTATGGGATGTTGCCGACTCGAATGGCGGCAACCGTGAGCGTCGGGCGGGGTGGGATCGTCGACATGACCTCGGTCGCCCCGGCGGCGTCGCCACTCCGACGTCACCGCGCCACACCAGCCGGGGCCCGATCGGCTTCAGCACCGCTGCAGCGTCCCTCAAGTGGACAGAGCGAAGCTGTCGCCATGACCTGCAAAGGGGACCAACGTGCTCGCTGAGGAGCTGCGCCGGGTCGTCGACGACCTCGGCGGCGTACCGGAGCCGGCTTCGCGTCTCCGCGTGGAGCTCGACCGCCGCCTGGGACCCGCCGAGGTGGCGACCCACCGGCGCGAGCTGCGCCTGGCGGTCGCTGCGCTCGAGGAACAGGTGCCGGTCCAGCTGCGGTCGGGCGGCGCCGGCGACGAGAACCGTCGCCGCGCGGCCCACCAGTTGGCCACGGTGCGTGGCTGGACCGTCGAGGCGGCGATCTTCGCCGTCGACTGTTGGGCGTACGCCCTCCGCCTCGGTGATGTTGTGCCCACCTACGGGCTTCCCGCCGCAACCAACGCGGTGGACGAGGGCGCGGTGGAGGCCCCGTTGAGCCCGCCCACCATCGGCGGCCCTGTGGTCATGTCGGTGCCCGAGCTGTTCGCCCCGCCGCCGCCGACGATGCTGCCTGCCACGGCCCTGCACGCCGACGCGTTCGCCGGCACGCCGCCCACGCTGCTGCCCGGTGCGGGCGCGCCGGCCGCCGAGCCTGGGGTCGTGCCCCCTGCGGTCGCGTCGGAGGTCCGCACCGAGGTCGACCTGCCGGTGCCAGCCGTGCCGCGGCCCTTCCCCAAGAGCCAACGATCGGTGCTCCAGCTCGGGCAGTTGTTCCTCGGCCATCAGCCTCAGGCGGCCTACTCCGCGATCGGTGGGGTGCATCCGGCGCTTGTCGTCGTGGCCCTACCCGCGGCGCTGGCCGGGTACCTCGCGCCGCTGCCGGCGGCGCCCCGTGCCGTGCTCGGCATCGGCGGCGCGGTGATGCTGGTCGTCTTCCGGCTGTTCGGCCGTCGGCGCGTCCTGGTGGTCGACGACGGGACCGTGGTGCTGTGCCGGCCGAAGCACGACCGGTTGGTCGGCGTGACGGCGCAGCGCCGGCCGCTCGAGGTGGTCGTGTCGACCCAACCGCTCCCGGTCACGATGGTCCGCGCGCTGCCGATCGCCACCGTCAGCGTCGATGGCAAGCGGGTGCACGTGTCGCCCCGCGGGGCCCGTGCGCGCACGTCGGGGGGCTGAGCGGTGCACCGGTCACAGCACGAGACGCACCTCGCCCTCGCGCAGCGTGATGGTCGTACCCGGCACCAGGCTCACCGATCGACCGGGCTCCACGGGCCGCCGCTCGCCGCCCTCGAGCCGCACGGTCCACCCGTGCTCGCTGCAGTTCCGCAGGCCCCACACGTCGGGTCGCTCGGGGTGGCGCGCCACCTCGGCCAGCGCACGGGTGAAGTCG
>JANPGL010000383.1:0-3823 GCA_031423915.1 Actinomycetes bacterium
CGGCCACTCGCTGGGCGGCGGCACCGCGGCCGGCCTGGCGCAGATCCGCCCCGAGCTGGTGCGGGCCATCGTGCTCGAGGACGCACCGTTGGTGCCGCCCGACGCCCGCGGTGGCAACTCGCTGATGACCGGGTTCCGGATGATGCGAGAGTCGATCCCTCGGTTGCAGGAGACGGGCATCCCGATGGAGAAGCTGATCGAGGTCCTCACACGGTCGCCCAGCTCCAGTGGCGGCACGCTCGGCGACCTCGTCCACCCCGACGCCATCGTTGCCATGGCCGTGGGCACGATGCTGCTCGACGCCTCGGTGCTCGACCCGGTGCTGAATGGCGAGCTTACGAGCGTGTACGACGCGAACGAACCCGTGCTGGTGCCCACGCTGGCGCTCGCTGCCGACCCGACGAAGCCCGACGCGGTGACCCGTCCCGCCGACCTGGAGCGCCTGGCCGTCAGCGGCGCTCACGTGAAGACCCGGATCATGACCGGCTCGGGGCACCTCATCCACGACCAGCTCGACCAGCGGGACCTGTACCGGGACATCGTCCTCGACTTCCTGTCGCGCGCGGCTCCCGCCTGAGGCGGTGGCCACGGGCCGAGTCTCGGCAGCCTTACGGGCGCGCCTGCCCCATCGCGGGGTCGGACCTAGCGTCACGGCGTGCTCACGACCCTGCGTTCTCTCGGTCTGTTCCTCGTCGCCGCGTTGGCCGAGATCGGCGGGGCGTGGCTCGTGTGGCAGGGGGTGCGCGAGCACCGGGGCGCGGCGTGGATCGGGGCCGGCATCGTGGCGCTCGCCGGCTACGGGTTCGTGGCCACGCTTCAGCCCGATGCCAACTTCGGGCGGATCCTCGCCGCCTACGGCGGCATCTTCGTGGCTGGTTCGCTGGCGTGGGGGCGCCTCGTCGACGGGTTCCGGCCCGACCGGTTCGACCTGGCCGGCTCCGCCATCTGCCTCGTGGGCGTAGCGGTCATCATGTACGCACCGCGCTGAACGACCCCTTGACCTTCGAGTCGGCCTGAAGGTTTACGCTCGGCCGGTGAACACCGCCCTGAGGATCAAGCAGGTGGCCGAGGCGAGCGGGTTCAGCCCGGCGACGCTGCGGTACTAAGAGGAGATCGGCCTGCTCCCCGAGCCGACCCGGACGGCTGCCGGCTACCGCCAGTACGACGAGCGCACGCTCGAGCGGCTTGCTTTCGTCGCTCGGGCCAAGCAGCTCGGCTGCACCCTCGACGAGATCACCGGCCTGGCCGCGGCGTGGGACGCCGGTCGGTGCGGCCCGGTGCAGGACCGCTTGCGAGACCTGGTCGACGCCAAGATCGCCTTGGCCCAGCACCAGATCGGCGAGCTGATGACGTTCACGAGCGAGCTCCAGCACGCCGCCGCCCAGCTCCAGGGTCATCGACCCGAGGGCGCCTGTGACGCCGACTGCGGCTGCGTGTCGGCGGCCGACACCCCACCGATGCAGGCCGTCAGCCTCACCACCAGGCGGGTGGCGACGGCGACGGACGACGTGCCGATCGCCTGCACGCTCACGCCCACCGCCATCGGCGGTCGCATCGACGACTGGCGGTCGCTCCTCTCCCACGTGGCCCGCCGTGCACCGCTCGACGACGGCGTCCGGGTGGAGTTCTCGCCGTCGGTGCCGCCGGGTGAGCTGCTGCGGCTGGCCGTGGCCGAGCAGGACTGCTGTCGGTTCCTCCGCTTCGCCATCACCGTCGACGAGCGCGGCGTGGCGCTCGAGGTGAGGGCGCCGGCCGACGCCCGCCCGCTCGTCGACTCGGTCTTCGGGGTGGCGGCATGAGCGCCCGCAAGGAAGGCGCCGCCCTCGTCGGGGCGGGCGCCGTGGCCTGCGCCGCCTGCTGTGCCGGCCCGATCGTCGGGTTCCTCGCCGCCATCGGCCTCGGCACCGCCACCGGGTTCGCGCTGTTCGGCGTCGCGGCCGTCGTGGTCGGCGCGCTGGCGGTGGCGGTCGTGCTGGTGCGACGCCGTCGTCGACGGGCGCAGGCCTGCGCCGCGACGGTGCCGCCGACCGAGGTGCCGGTCACCCTCCTGGCAGGCCCGGGCTTCTCGGCCCGCCCCGTCTCACCGTTGCGATCCACGGGGCCCGGAAGCCCGACCGCCTGATCCGTTCCCGCCTCTCGGCCCGCCCAGTCCCGCGGATGCGACGGATCGGGCTTGGAACATGGGCGAGCGCTCTGCGGCGGCGAGCGACCGTCGGTAGCGGCCCTCCCACGAGCCAGGTCCGCCCGATGCGCTCACCTCAGCGGGCGTGGATGGCGTCGAGCGCGGCGGCGGCGAACTCCTGGCGGCAGATGAGCAGGTCGGGCAGCCACGGGTCGGACTGGTTGTACCGGAACGGGCTGCCGTCGATGCGGCTCACGTGCAGCCCGGCGGCGGCGGCCACCACGACCGGTGCGGCCGAGTCCCACTCGTACATGCCGCCCGCGTGGGCGTAGATGTCGGCGTCGCCGAGCACCACGCTCATGGCCTTCGCGCCGGCCGAACCCATGCGGATGCCGTCGGCGTCGAGCGCCCGGGCGATGAGCGCCGCCTCGTACGGGGCCCGGAAGCGGCTGGTGACGAGGCGCGGCCTCGTGCGGGTCTGCACCGGCAACACCGGTGCCGGATCGCTCGAGAACACCATGTCGGCCGACGGCAGCGACACGGCGCCAGCGCTCAGCTCACCGCGCTCCCACAGGGCCACGTGCACGGCCCAGTCGGGCCGGCCCTCGCCGTACTCGTTGGTGCCGTCGAGCGGGTCGACGATCCACACCCGCTCCGCCTGCAGGCGCTTGCGGTCGTCGCGGCCCTCCTCGCTCAGCACCGAGTCGGTCGGCCGCAGCTCGCTCAGCGCCGCCACGAGCAGCTTGTGGGCCTCGGCGTCACCGGTGTCCATGACCTCCCACGGGGCCACGCCCTCTGCGAACAGCACCGAGCGCAATCGCACGAGCATCCGGCCCGCCACCACGGCCAGCTCGGCGGCGAGCGCGGCGTCACCCCGGGCGCTGGCGGCGGCGAGCGCCTCCCGGGCCTCCGTGTCGCTCACGAACGCCGGCCCAGGCGGACGGCGTCGCGCACGAGCGATCGGAGCGCCTGCTCGTCGGCACCACCGTCGCGGAGCCGGTCGACCTGGGTCTCGACGCGCTCGGCCAACGATTCGTCGACGCCGAGGCCTCGCTCGGCGTTGAGCACGATGTTGGTGACGAGCAGGGAGACCGCCGGGAGCAGCGTGACGAAGCCGAACGTGATGACCCAGCCGTTGTTGTTACCGCGGACGCTCGACACGATCATCCCGGCGATGCCGCACGCGCACAGCACGAGCACCAGGGCGCGCAGGCGGGGAGCGGTCACGGGGTGCGAGCGTAGGCGCGGGAGGGCATGCCCGACCGGATCAGCCGGCCGACGGATCCGGGAGGTCGGTTGGGTACGTCACGTCGACTTCGTCGATCGAGCGGGGGAAGTCCTTCCGGTTGTTCGTGATGAACCGGTCCGCGCCGGTCGCCACGGCGGTGGCGAGGTGGACGGCATCGGCGGCCCGCAGGCGGTACGTGGCTCCGAGCGCCGTCGCCAGTTTGGCCAGCGCGGGGTCGACAGGGCGGAGGTCGAGCCGGCCCAGCAGGATCGTGAGCGCGTCGAGGTCCTCGTGCGCGTCGTCTCGGAGGGGCTTCGAGAGCAGCTCGGGCAACAGGAGCACCGATCCGACGCCGACGAACTCGGCCTCGTCGTTCTCGCTCCCGTCGCCCGTCTCGGCGGCGGCGAAGATCGTCCGGACCCGGCGCCCGAGCGGATGGCCCGGTATCGAGGCGTAGATCAGGACGTCAGCAT
>JANPGL010000384.1:0-19270 GCA_031423915.1 Actinomycetes bacterium
CGGCGAGGTCGCGCAGCTGGGAGCCATACGACGCGTCCTCGGCTTTGCCCGCCAGCACGAGCCGCACGGGGGTGCGGGTGTGGGCGAGGGCCTGGATGGCGAGCTCGGGCCGCTTGGCCGGCGCCAGCCGCGAGATCGACACCACGTAGTCGCCGAACGGTCCCGGCACGATCCCGTGATCGGGGTCGAGCGGCGGGTACAGCGGCGTCGACTCGATGCCGTTGTAGCGCCACAGTCGCTCGGCCATCACGCGGGAGTTGGCGAAGACGGAACGGGCCTCGCCCAGCGCCGCCTCGTCGGCGGCGAACATGAGGCGCCGGTGCTCCCAGCCGGCCCCGTCGGCCGGCACGTCACGGTGGGTCTCCCACAGGTCGTACGAGGGACGTCGATGGTGGATGAACCACACCACCTTCGCCGGGTGGCGCACCAGGTAGCTCGGCGTGCGCACCGCGATGACCCGGTCGCACGAGCGCGACAGGTCGATGGAGCGCAGCCCCAGCATCTGGGGAAGGATCGGCGCCGGTGTCGGGTGCACCGGCAGCAGGAAGGTCTCCACCTCGTGCCCGCGCACCTCGAGCGCGCGAGCCAGCCATCGGACGATCGCCCGGTCCCCGCCGCGCACGAAGGGGACGATCGACGTGACGATGATGACCTTCACCTGGGGCGGGACCCGGGCGCGTGGAGCGCGGCGACCAACCGGTCGCACACGCGGTCAACGTCCGACGGCGTCAACAGCAGGTGAGTGGGCAGGCTGATCCCGGTGGCACCGAGCAGTTCCGACACTGGGTAGGCGCCGTCCGCTTCGCGGTACGGCGGCATGATGTGCAGCGGGTAGAACACCGGCCTCGTCTCGATCCCTTCGCCGGCCAGCGCGGTCATGACGTTGTCGCGGTCGATCGACGTGTCGCGCACCCGCACGGTGTAGATCCAGTTGACCGGGTCGGCCCAGGGCTGCACCTTCGGCAGCACGAGCAGGTCCTCGCCGGCGAGGCGCTCCTGGTAGTCCTCGAACAGGCGTCGGCGCGACTCGATGAAGGTGCCGACCTGCTCGAGCTGGGCGAGCCCGAGCGCGGCGGCCACGTTGGTCATGCGGTAGTTGAAGCCCACGACCGGGAACCAGTAGCGCCGGTCGGGGTCCATGCCCTGACCGCGGTACAGGCGGAGCTTGGCGTTCAGCTCCGGATCGTCGGTGGTGACGCAGCCGCCTTCGCCGGTGGTGATGATCTTGTTGCCGTAGAAGCTGAACGTGGCGCACGTGCCGAGCGAGCCGACGGGCCGGCCCTTGTAGCGGGCGCCATGGGCCTCGGCCGCGTCCTCCACCACGTGGGCGCCGACGGAGGCGGCCGCAGCGTTGACGGCGTCCATGTCCGCTGGGTGGCCGTACAGGTGCACGGCGATGACGGCGCGCGTTCGGTCGGTGAGCTTGGCCCGCACGGCCTCGGCGTCGATGTTGTAGGTGTCCTCCTCGACATCGACGAGCACCGGTGTCGCGCCGCAGTAGCGCACGGCGTTCGCGGTGGCGATGTAGGTGAGCGACGGCACGATGACCTCGTCGCCCGGGCCGATGCCGAGCGCGGCGAGCGCCAGGTGGATCGCCGTCGTGCCGTTGTTCGTGGCGACGCAGTGACGGGCGGACACGAAATCGGCGAAGCCCTGCTCGAACGCGCCGATGAACCGGCCGGTCGACGAGATCCAGGACGACTCGATGCACTCGGTCACGTAGGCGAGCTCGTTGCCGCTGAACGACGGGTTGGAGATCGGGATGTGGTTGGGGGTGGTCATCGCTCTCCTCGCGGACGCGCCCGGGCGGGCACGCCGTACACGGTCTCTTCGGCGTCGACGTCGCGCACCACGACGGACCCGGCGCCCACGATCGCCCAGGCGCCGATGCGGCGTCCGGGGATCACCGACGAGCCGACGCCGAGGAACGCGCCTTCGCCCACGTCGACCGTGCCGGCCAGGTGCACGCCGGGGGCCACGTGGGCGTACGCACCGACGCGACAGTCGTGGTCGACCGAGCACGACGTGTTCAGGATGGCGCCGTCCTCGATGCGTGCGTACGCGTTCACCACCGCCCCGGCCACGACGACCACATTAGATCCGATGGAGGCCGTCGGGGCGACGGTGGCGCGGGGGTGGATGGCGGTCACGAGACGGTAGCCCAACGAGCTCACGTGTGCGGCGAGCCGTTGGCGCAGCCGGTTGTCACCGATCGCCACGAGCGCACCGTCGGCGTGCGCCACGAGGCCGGCGAGCGCGTCGTCGCCACCGAGGTGCGGCACCTGCAGCGCGCCTTCGGGAGCGCCGCCCACGCAGCCCGTCACCTGGTGGCCGGCGGCCTGCAGCACGTCGACGCACACGCGGGCGTGGCCCCCGGTGCCGAGCACGACGACCCGGCTCACGCGTCGAACGTCCGGCTCAGCACGACGCGCACGTGCGCACCGTCTGTCGCGGGTTCGCCAGCGTCGTGCATCGTCCAACCCCGGCCGGCCAGCGCCGTGGCCAACATCGCGGTACGGGACGCGCCCGGGGCGAGCACCTCGAGCACGACGGTGGCGGCCAGCCACCGACCGTGCGAGCCGCCGTCGTCGGCGGCGCCGGCGGTCACCGACCGCACCGTGATCTCCACGACCGAGTCGACCACCAGGCCCGCGTCGGGCATCGAACGCAACAGCGAGCCGGCCTCGGCCAGGACGTAGGACCCGACCCAGGTGCCGGCGGCCTGCCGCTCGTTGTGGAGCAGTGCCGACAGGGTCGGCCCGTCGTCGTCCGCCGACCGGACGGTCCGTTCACGCAGGTGCGCCAGCTCGGTGTTCACGGCGCGCAGATCGTCGGTGGCGCGGCGGGCGAGACGCCACTGAGCGTCGGCGATGGCGTCGAGCCGGGCGACGACCTCGTCGGGCGCGCCGCCGCCCGTCGGCTCGGGGGCCCGAAGGCGCGCACCGAGCGCGGTGAGGCCACGACCTCGGCGCCCGGCGGGTGCGGGCGCGCCGGGCCGGTCGGATGCGGCGTGGTCCTGCCACGGCCGCGGGTGCCGCAGCACCCGGCGGGACTCCTCTGACAGGACCAGGGCGTGCAGCACGGCCTCGTAGGGGTGGAGGTCGAGCAGGCCCCGGGTGTGCTCCAGGTCGCCCTGGGACGGCGAGCGCCCGAGGGTGGCGAGGAAGGCGCCGACCACGAAGTCCTCGGGCTGGGCGGTGGGCGGTCCGGCCAGGCGAGACGCGGCCTGACCCTGGGCGACGATGCGAAGCAGGGCGTCGAGCGACCCCTGCGCGCGTCCGACGGACGCGGCGTGCGTCACGAGGGGCGTTCCGACCTCGCCGAGCAGGCGGCAGCCGAGACCCCACGACCACGCCACCCACACGTCGGGGATCTCGTCGAGCAGGGGCGCCTCGCAGACGGGCGGCAGGATGAACGTGTCCGGATCGCGGGGCCCGGCCCCGCGCTGCCGCACCGCCGTCCGTAGCGCCCCGAGCGTGAACGCAGGCGCCCCGTCGGGGCGGTCGGCGTCGGCGTGGTCGGAGGTGTCGGTCATGGGGGGAAACGACCCGTCGTTCGGCCGGTCCGCGGGTCGCCGGGTCGGCAGGAGAGCTTGTCACATGCGGGTGTTCGCACCCAGCCATCGTGGGTCGTGCGAACGGTCACGTCTCGGGCGGGCGCCGCGCGTCACACGGCGCGGCTCGGGTACGGCCGGCGCACGAGTGCCTCGACGCCCAGCCGCTCGGCCTGCGCTCGCGTCAGCTCGGCCACCAGGCCCATGTCGAGCACCTCGACGCTCGTCGGCGGGCGGCCCAGCAGGTCGAGCGCGGTCTGCAGCGGGTCGTCGCCCAGCACTGGCGCGGTGGCCGTGAGGCCGATCCACTCCAGCGTCAGCGGGGCGGACGCGTTCACCGGGTCGACCCGCACCGTCACGAGCCCGTCACGACGCGACACCCGCGGCGCGGCCGAGGCCTGGAGCGCCCACCCGAGGTCGCGCCCGGCGCCCACGGTGAGGGCCAGCAGCGCGTCGAGCTTGGCCCGCTCGAAGCGGTCCTTTGCGAAGAACTCGCCGACGTCACGCCGGAACGCCGGGTAGCGGGCGTCGATGATGGCCTCGTTGTGCGGCACGCTCGTGTCGGTAGCGCCGAGCAACCCGACCGTGGTCGACGTGGCCGATCCGCGGTGCCACACGAACGAGCCGAGCGCCAGGACGTTGCGCAGGCCGGCGAGCCGGGCCCGCTGGCACCAGTCGAGCTCCTCGCAGTACCCGCGCCCGAACACCGGGTCCATCAACCCCACCTGCTCCACCGCGGCGACCGTGAGCAGCAGGCAGTGCCCGGCGCCGGTGGGCAGCTCGAGCGACGCCCCGCCGAAGCGGGCCTGCAACGCGGCGGCCACGCGGGCCACGTTGGCCACGTCGGCCAGGCGCTCGTCGCGGTGGGCCAGGTCGAGCGAGAACGCGGAGGCCTGGTTCGACCACGCCGTCACGGTGGCCACGCCGGGCTCCAGCGCGCCGAGCAGATCGTCGACCAACGTGGGCGGGGCCACCACGTCGGAGTTCAGGAGCACCACGTGGTCGTAGCCGGCGGTCTGGGCCCGGCGCAGCGCCAGGTTGAACGTGCGCGGGATGCCCTGGTTGCGCGGCGAGCGGTAGTGGGCGATGCCGTGGGCGGCGCACGACGCCTCGAGCTGGGTGGCGAAGCCGACCTCGGGCGAGCCGTCGTCGATGACCAGCACGTCGTGGGTGGCCTTCGTCGACACCAGCGCGGCGGCCGACGACAGGCAGGCGTCGAGATGGGCGTGCGTGCCGTACACCGGCACGGCGACGAGCACCCGGGGGAGCGGCGGTGCCGCCAGCGCCACGGCCGCCGGCATCGCCCCCTTGGCCGCCCGCTTGCGGGGCTTGTCAGGCACCGAGGACCTTCCGGATCACCATGCTCACGCCGGGCAGGGCCCGCAGGCGCTGCGCGATCTTGTACGGCGCCGAACCGATGAGGCGGGCCTTATAGGCGGCCAGCTCGTCGCGCTCGGCTTTCACGAGCTGCAGCTCGTTGCGCTCGATGCCGTCGATCTCGCCGCGCAGCCGCGCCACCTCGGCGTGGGCCTCCAGCAGTCGGCGGGTCAGGTCGATGACGCGGGCGTTGGCCAGCTCGGCGTCGAGCAGCGACTGCTCGAGCGAGAGGGCGTCCATGGCGGCCGTGATCTCCACGGGCTGCACGCTAGGGCTCACGGGGTGTCCTCATGTCGGATCGGCGGGGCTGATCGGTGAGCGGGCCAGCACCGAGAAGAACGCGTCGGTGAGCTGGCGGGCCGTGTCGGCCCAGGTGTGGCGGGCGCCGGCGGCGCGCAGCTCGGCCACCTGGCGGGCGGCCAGCGCGGGGTCGCGCACGAGCGACTCGACGGCGTCGGCCACGGCCTCCGCCGACCAGTCACGGGCGACGCCGACGGATGTCTCGGCCACCTCGGCCAGTGGGCCGAACGACACGAACACGCACGGGGTGCCGAACACGGCCGCCTCGTGGGGCACGAGCCCGAAGCCCTCGGCACTGGTGGGATACACGACGGCCGCCGCGTGGCGCAGCAGCCAGTTCCGCGCGTTCGTCGGCACGTCGGGCAGCACGTACACGCCGTCGTTCGAACGCAGCAGTGAGCGGGCCTCTGCCACGCGTGACGACCCGAACGGCACCGTTGGTCCCGCCAGCACCAGTGCATGCGGCAGGCCGCGACGCCTCAGCTCGGCGTGCGCCGCCACGGCGACGTCTCGGTTCTTGTGCGAGTAGTTCGTGCCCAGGCACACGAGGAACGGCTGGTCGGCCACGCCGGCGGCCACCAGCTCGGTGGGTACGTCGGCGGGCTCGTCCCCCGTGAGGTGATCGGTGCCGAACGGCACGGCGAACAGCCGGCTCGGCTCCACGTCGATCCGTTCCAGGCGCAGCTGGGCCGCCACGTCCTCGCTGATGGTGGCCACACCGTCGGCCTGCGCCGCCGCGGTGCGGGTGATGGCCCGGTACTCCCACCACGTCTCGGCCGACGGGAAGTACGCGCCGATCTGGTAGGCGATCAGGTCGAGCACGTCGATGACGACTCGCCGGGCCAGGCGCCGGGCGCCGGCTACCGAGAACGAGGCGTCGGCCTGGTACGGCCGGAAGAACACGTCGCCCGACGGGTCGAGCGGCTGGTCGGGCGGCACCTGGCGCACCTTGGGCAGGTCGGCCAGGGCCCGTGCGTACGCCGGCCACGGGCCGGCCGTGGTGACGGCCACCCACTCCACGTCGGGGCGCGCCGCCAACGAGCGGACGAGCGCCACGATGCCCACCTGGGTGCCGGTCTCGAACGGGCCGAGACGCGAGCCGTCGAGCACGAGGCGCACGCCCATCACCTTCATGCGGGCCACCTGCAGCGCCAGCGTCACCGGCGCGTGCGGCTCGGGGTGGAGGCGCAGCGTCTCGCGGGCGAAGCCGTGACGGGCGATCAGCTCTTCGCGCCCGTCGTCGCTGACGAGGCCGTCGCCGAGCGCCGCCAGGTCCATCGGCTGGGCGACGTACGTGGTGGCGTCCACCAGGTCGAGCAGGCCGCGGCCCCGGCTGCGCAGCGACAGGTCGGCCAGGAAGTCGCTGAACGCCCCGTTGCGGGTGCCCGTGCTCGCCAGTTCGGCCGCCGGCACGAGGTCGAGCAGCGAGCGGCTCACGACGACGGCGCCACCGTGGGCGAACAGCAGCGGCGCCACGTCGGCCTCGGTGGCGCGCGCCCGCAGGCGCGCCGTGACGCCCGTGTGGTCGAGCCCGAACGTGGTCCAGTGCTGCGGTCCCTTGTCGCCGTGGTACTGCGACCAGATCGACGAGTTCGACAGGAACGACACCGTGCCCACGCGGGGTTCGTCCAGCAGCGCCAGCGCCGGCCCGAGCGCATCGGCCGCGGGTAGCAGCACCGGCTCGCCGATCAACAGCACCGGCACGCCGCGGTGGCGCGCCGCCACCTCGGCCAGGAAGCGGCCGACGGTGCCGGTGCGGATCGGGTCGTCGCCCAACTCGGCCGGCACCGCCACGCCGTCGGGCGCCCCCACCACGACCGGCACACCGGCGGGCAGCGAGGCGAGGGTGGGCAGGAACGAGTCGGGCCGGCGGCCGGCCCATACCGCCACCAGCACCGGCCCCGCCCCGGTCACGTCGTGGACAGCCCGGCCCGCCGGGCCTCGAGCGCCAGGTCGTGGTCGACCATCTTGTCGACCAGCTGCTGGAACCCCACCTCGCGCTTCCAGCCGAGCTTCTGCTCGGCTTTCGCCGGGTCGCCGATCAGCAGGTCGACCTCGGCCGGGCGGAAGAAGCGCGGGTCCTGCTTCACGTACTTCTCCCAGTTGTCGACCCCGGCGCGCTCGAAGGCCAGCTTTACGAACTCGCGCACCGAGTGCGTCTCGCCCGTGGCCACCACGTAGTCGTCGGGCTCGTCCTGCTGGAGCATCAGCCACATGGCCTTCACGTAGTCGCCGGCGTAGCCCCAGTCACGCCGGGGCTCCAGGTCGCCGAGGACCAGGTCGTCCTGCAGGCCCAGCTTGATGCGGGCGGCGGCGTTGGTGATCTTGCGGGTCACGAACTCGAGGCCGCGGCGCTCGCTCTCGTGGTTGAACAGGATGCCCGAGCAGGCGAACAGGTCGTACGAGTCGCGGTAGTTCACCGTGATGTCGTGGCCGTAGACCTTGGCGCAGCCGTACGGCGAACGCGGGTAGAAGGGCGTGGCTTCGGTCTGCGGGGTCTCGCGCACCTTGCCGAACATCTCGGACGACGACGCCTGGTAGAAGCGGATCGGGTTGTTCTGGCTGCCGCCCACCATCCGGATGGCCTCGAGGATGCGCAGAACGCCCAGGCCGGTGATGTTGGCGGTCAGCTCGGCCTGCTTGAACGACATGGCCACGAACGAGATGGCGCCCAGGTTGTAGACCTCGTCGGGCTGCGTGTACTCCAGCGCAGCGACGAGCGACGGCAGGTCCTGGAGGTCGCCGGAGACGAGCTCCAGATGGGGGAACTCGGTGCGGAGCTGGGGCTCCTTCGGGTTGTTCTGCCCCTTCATGAGGCCGAACACCTGGTAGTCCTTGGTGTGCAGGAACTCGGCCAGGAACTGGCCGTCCTGGCCGGCGATGCCGGTGATGAGGGCGCGTCGGGTCATCCGAAGGTCTTTCCGCTGGTGTCGGCCGACGAGCTTAGGGCACCGGCTCTGTCCGGAGCATGACGCCCGTTGCTACCGTCCCCGGCATGCCTCCCGGCCCGACCGTCGCCGTGGTCGTGGTCGACCACGACGGTGGGGCCATGACCGCCCGCTGCCTGCGCCATCTGGCCGCCACCGAGTGGGACGGGCCCCCGCTGCGGCTCGTCCTCGTCGACAACGCGTCCCAGCGGCCGCTGACGGCCGCCGACCTGGCCGACGTGCCCGAGGTCGAGCTCGTGGCGGCCGGCGGGAACCCCGGGTTCGCGGGCGGCGTGAACATCGGCCTGTGCCACCTGGGCGTCGGCCGCCCCGGCGAGCCCGACCTGGTGGCGTTGATCAACAACGACGCGTTCGTCGAGCCCGGCTGGCTCCGCCCGCTGTCGACGCCGTCACCGCCGACGGCCGGATCGGGGCCGCCACGGCCAAGCTCCTGTTCGAGCCCGTGTTCGCACCGGTCGTGGTGGCCGGTGCCGTTCGTCCCCAGCCGCGCGGCCCGGCGCTCGGCGTGCGGGTGCTGGCGCCGCCCGACAGCGTGTACGGCGCCGGCTTCGTCGCCGTGCGCCCGGGGGAGTGGTGGACCAGCGAGGCGGAGGCCATCGTGTACGTCCCCGCGCCCGCCGACGAGGCTCCGGACGGGGTCGTCGAGCTGACCCTCGAGTCGGTCGAGGCGGCCTCGGCGGTCGTCGGCGGGGTCGCCGCCGCGGTTTCGATGGCCCACCCGGCGACCGTGCGGGTGGCCCTGCCGGCCGCCCGCACCTCGGTCATCCAGAACGCCGGCAACGAGCTGACCCCCGCGGGCTGGGTGCGCGACCGCGGTGCCCGCCAGCCCGATGACGGCCACTGGGACACGCCGGGCGACGTGTGGGGCTGGTGCGGTGGTGCGGTGCTGCTGAAGTCCGACTACCTGGCCGACGTGGGCTGGATGGACGAACGGCTCTTCCTCTACTGGGAGGACGTCGACCTGTCGTGGCGCGGCCTGGACCGCGGCTGGCGCTACGTCTACGAGCCCGGCGCGGTGGTCCGGCACCGCCACGGCGCCTCGATGGGCGACCGGAGCCCCCGCTTCGAGCTGCTCACCCAGCGCAACCGGCTCGTGGTGCTGGCCCGCCACGCCGGCCGGCGCCGGGCCGCCGGCGCGTGGGCCCGCACCGCCGCCGAGGCCGGCTGGTTCCTGTGGCGCGACGGGCTGCGGGCCGTGCTCGGCGGCCATCGCCCCGACCTGGTCCGTTCGTCGGTTCGGGTGCGGGCCCTGGTGCAGGCCGCCGGCATCGTGGGAAGCCGACCGGCGCCGGGGCGCGAGCGGTAGCGTGTTCACGTCGTGAGCACGGACGAGACGAGCACCAGGACCACCCCGGCACCAGCCGGAGCCCCCGAGGTCGCCGCACTGCGGGCCGAGGTGGCGCGCCTGCGCGACCTCGTCGGCCCCGACGAGGTCGCCTACGTGAAGCTGAAAACCGAGCTGTGGGCGGCACGGGACGCCGCCATGGGTGCCGAGCTCGAGGCGGGCACGCTGCGCGGTCGCGTCCAGTCGCTGGAATCGGCCCTCGTGCGGGCCACGCGCCAGAGCCGGTATCTGCAGCGGCTGGCCATCTCGCCGCTGCGCAAGGGCAAGGACTTCCTGCGCAAGCTCTGAGCCCCGCTGCGCTGCCTTTCGCGATGCCGCTCTTCTCCGTCGTCACCCCCGTCTACGACCCACCCGAGGCGGTGCTGCGCGCCTGCCTCGACTCCGTGCGCGCCCAGACGTGCACCGACTGGGAGCACTGCCTCGTCGACGACGGCTCCACTCAGCCGTACGTGCGCAACGTGCTGCGCGAGTACGCCGCGGCCGACCGCCGCTTCCGCGTGGTCGAGCGCGAGGCCAACGGCGGCATCATCGCCGCGTCGAACGACGCGCTCGGCATGGCCGCGGGCGAGTTCGTGGCCCTGCTCGACCACGACGACCTCCTCGTGCCCGATGCGCTGGCGCTGGTGGCCGAGGCGCTCGCCGCCGACCCGACGATCGACTACTGCTACTCCGACGAGGACAACCTGACGGCGCAGGGCGAGCTGATCACCCCGTTCTACAAGCCAGACTGGTCGCCCGAGCGCTTCCGCTCGCAGATGTACACCTGCCACTTCTCGGTGGCTCGCCGCTCGATCGTGGAGGAGGTCGGGAGGTTCCATCCGGGCTTCGAGGGCTCGCAGGACTTCGACCTGATCCTGCGCGTCACCGAGCGCGCCCGGCGGGTGCACCACATCCCCAAGATCCTCTACCACTGGCGCATGCTGCCCACGTCGGTGGCCGGCAACGCCGCGGCCAAGCCGTACGCCTACGAGAGCGGCCGGCGCGCCGTGCAGGCCCACTGCGATCGCACCGGGCTGGCCGCCACCGTCGAGCACGGTCGCGTCAACGGCATCTACCGCGTGCGTCGCCACGTGCCCGACCCGCTGCCGCTCGTGTCGGTCATCATCCCCACGATCGGTACGTCGGGGCGGGTCTGGGGCGTCGAGCGCTGCTTCGTGCTCGAGTGCGTGCGCAGCCTGCTGGAGCTGTGCACGTACGACAACCTCGAGATCGTCGTCGTGGCCGACACGCCCACGCCCGCCTGGGTGATCCGGGCGCTCGAGCGCGTGGCCGGCGACCGGCTGAAGGTCGTGTGGTTCGACCGGCCCTTCAACTTCTCCGAGAAGATGAACCTGGGCGCCGCCCACGCCACCGGCGACTACCTGCTGCTGCTCAACGACGACATCGAGGTCGTGTCGCCCGACTTCCTCCACACCATGGTCGGCATCGCCGCTGGCGAGCCCGACGTGGGCATGGTGGGCGCCAAGCTGCTGTTCGCCGACGGCCGCCTGCAGCACGCCGGCCACGTGTACAACGACGGCAACCCGTACCACGCCATGTTCCGCTTCCACGGCGACGAACTGGGCCCGAGCGGCCTGCTGCTGGTGCAGCGCGAGTGCTCGGGCGTCACTGCGGCGTGCGCGCTGGTGAAGGCGTCGGTGTTCGACGAGGTGGGCGGGTTCACGCCGCTGCTCGGCAACAACTTCAACGACGTCGACTTCTCGCTGAAGGTGCGCCACAAAGGCCACCGCATCATCTGGACACCCCACGCCGAGCTGTACCACTTCGAATCGATGAGCCGAGAGCCAAAGGTGCTCGTGCCCGAGCACGACTTCATCAAGCTGCGCTGGTGGCACCAGCTCAACCACGACCCGTACTACAACCCCAACCTCGCCCCCAGCCGCGACGACTGGGTCGAGGCCGACCTGGCCTGAGGCCGCCCGCCGACGTTCTCTTGGAAGAATCGACCTCGTGGCGGGTCATTCCTTCCGAGAGAACGAGGGGATCTTCCGGATCCGGGCGGTCCGCGCACTCGCTAGGGCGTGATCCTTTCACCCGCCGTCCTCTCGTTCGCCCGCCAGCACCGGGGCCTGATCACGCTGCGGGCGTGGACCGATGCCGGTCATGCCCGGTCGTCGTTCCAGCGGGCCGTGCGGGCCGGCGCGTTGCAGCCCGTGCAGCGGAGCATCGCCGCCCTTCCCGGCACCGTGCTCGGACCATGCCACGACGTGAGCGCCGCCGTCCTGCTGCTCGGATCCGACGTACTTGTGTCGCATCGGACGTCGGCGTGGCGCTGGGGTGCCGACATCGTGCCGCGGCGCCCCGTGGAGCTCATCTCGACACGAGCAGATCGCCGCTCCCGGTTGCCCGGCGTCGTGATCCACCACCCGGACGACCGCATGCTCCTCCGCCCTCGGATCGTCGGTGGGCTGCCGCTCACCGCACCGGCGCGGACCCTTCTCGATGTGGGGGCGTCGGACGTCGACGCCGTCATCCCCACGTTGGAGGCGCTCGTGCGGGACGGCCTGACGACGGTGCCGGCCATCCTTGCCGCGCTCGAGCGGCGCCGCCGGCGAGGGCGGCCCGGCGTCCGACCGTTGGAGCGGGCGATCGAGGAGCTCGGCGGTGTCGTCACCGACAGCGAGCTCGAGAACGTCATGCGCCGGCTGTTCCGGCGGACCGGGATCGACGGCTGGACGTTCCACGAGCTCGTCGACGGGTACGAGGTGGATTTCTGCTTCCCCGATCGCCGCGTGGTGGTGGAGGTCGACGGCTGGTTGTTCCACGCGGCGAGCCGGGACCGTTGGGAGCACTACCTCGAGCGTGATGCCTACCTGCAGGCGCGCGGCTGGCTGATCGCGCATTACTCCTGGCGGATGCTCACCCGGCGACCGGACCAGTGTGCGGGTCTCCTGCGGTCGACCCTCCGCGAGCGCGAGGCGTTCTCTCGGAGGGAGTGAAGCGCCACGAGGTCAGATCTTCCAAGAGAACGGTCAGGACTCAGGCGGTCGGGGCGAGGGAGAGGAGGCGGAGGGTGGGGACGCCGGCGTCGGCGGCCTCGGCCAGGTCGACCTCGGCGACGAGGGACCAGTCACCGTTGCCCTCGGGGTCGGCGAGCTGCTGGCGCACAATCCAGCGGCCCGGCTCCTCGGTGAGCGAGAACCAGCGCAGCGAGCGGGCGTCGGCGTCGATGCCCAGTGTCTCGTGCTCGTCCCAGTACGGACGCATGGCCACGGCCAGCTCGCTCGAGGTCCACCCGGTCCGGTCGGCCAGCAACGCGTAACGGCGAGACGCCAGCAGCTCCACCCAGCCGAACGCGGCCGTGCGCACGGCGGTGCGCCACGCCCGCGGCGGGCCGGCGATGGCGGCGGGGGCCACCGGTTCGGCGTGGTCGTGCACCGGCTGGCCCGTGAGCCGCACCCACTCGTCGAGGAGGCTGGCGTCGGTGGCGCGGATGAGCGCGCCGAGCCACTCGATCACGTCCTCCAGCATCTCGGTGTAGGCGTCGTCGGGCAGCGACCGGTCGAGCGTGCGCCACGCGTCGGTCAGGTAGCGCAGCAGCAGGCCCTCGCTGCGCTGGGCCTTGTAGCGGTGGATGTAGCCGCCGAACGACTCGCCGCTCTCGAGCATCTCGCGCAGGATCGACTTGGGCGACGGCTCGGCCTCGACCCACGGGTGGTGCGACCGATACGTGACGAAGCAGGCGTCGAGCAGCTCGGCCAACGGCTGCGGCCACGTGAGCGTGTCGAGCACCGCCATGCGGTCCTCGTACAGCATCCCCTCCGACTTCATGCGGGCGACCTCGGCGCCGCGCACGGCGTCGCGCTGGGCGTTCAGCAACGGCATGGGCTGGTCGAGCACGCTCTCGACGACGCTCACCACCTCGAGGTGGTAGGCGGGATCTTCCTGGTCGAGCGTCGACACGACCTCGATGGCGAACGGCGTGAGCGGTGCGGCGAAGCGCAGCACGGACCGCTCGTCCTGACCCTCCACCAGCGAGCCGACGCGCACGCCGGCGCAGCGGCCGTCGGCATCTCGCACGCGCTCGGCCACGCCGGCGGCCTCCAGCGAGCGGTACACGGCGATGGCCCGCTTCTTGTGGCCGCGCTTGCGCAGCTCGGTGTCGTGGTTGGTGCGCAGCAGCTCCTTCAGCGCGGTGGGGCCGTCGGGCCGCGTCAGCACGGTGGCGATGAGATCCGCGGTCACGCGGAACCGCGAGATCAGCGGCTCGGGCCGGGCGTTGATCAGGCGCTCGAAGGTCTTCTCGTCGTACCCCACGAAGTTGGCCGGCGGGCTCGCCTTCGACGCCTTGCGTCGGGCCTTGGGGTCGTCGCCCGCCTTGGCCATCGATCGGGCGTTCTCGACGACGTGCTCGGGCGCCTGGGCCCACACGTGCCCGTCGGGATCGAAGCCGGGTCGGCCGGCTCGCCCGGCCAGCTGGTGGAACTCGCGGGCCGAGAAGGTGCGCACGCGCTTGCCGTCGAACTTCGTGAGCGCCGTGAGCAGCACCGTGCGGATGGGGATGTTGACGCCCACGCCGAGCGTGTCGGTGCCGCAGATGGCGGGCAGCAACCCCTCGCCGGCCAGCTTCTCGACGAGCCGCCGGTAGCGGGGGAGCATGCCGGCGTGGTGGACGCCGACGCCGTTGCGCAGCAACCGGGCCAGCGTCTGGCCGAAGCCGGGCGCGAACTTCACGCCGTCGAGCGCGGCGGCGATGGCCTCACGTTGCGGCCGTGACGTGAGCGGCAGGCTGGCCATGGCCTGGCCGCGTTCGATGGCCGCAGCCTGCGTGGTGTGCACCACGTAGACGGGGCTCAGACCCTTCTCCACGGCCTCGGTGACGCTCTCGGCCACCGTCGTCATGCGATAGGCGTGGTAGAGCGGCGTGGGCCGCGTGACGGCGGTGACCTCGGTGACGGTGCGGCCGCTGCGCTCCTGCAGGTCGGTGGCGATCGTCGTCGTGTCGCCCAACGTGGCCGACATGAGCAGGAACTGGCACCGGTGGGCGGTGAGCAGCGGCACCTGCCACGCCCAGCCCCGGTCGGCGTCGCCGTAGTAGTGGAACTCGTCGAGGCAGGCGAAGCCCGTGCCGCCCTCGGCCGGGCTGCGGTCGCCCTCGGCCAGCGTCAGGTTGGCGAACACCTCGGCGGTGCACACCAGCACCGCCGCGTCGGCGTTGATGGCGGCGTCGCCCGTGGCCAGGCCCACGTTCTCGGCCCCGAGCAGGTCGGCCAGATCGAAGAACTTCTCGGCCACGAGCGCCTTGATGGGTGCCGTCCACACCGAGCGTTCCCCGCGGTTGCGGGCCAGCACGATGCCCGCCACCGCCGCCAGGCTCTTGCCCGAGCCGGTGGGCGTGGCCAGCACGACGTGGTCGCCCGACGCCAGCGCCAGCAGCGCTTCCTCCTGGTGGGGGTACAGCGGGCGACCGCCGTCGGCGGCCCAGGCGGCGAAGGCTTCGACGACCTCGACGGGGTCGGCGCCGGGCGGAGGGAGGTGATCGACGAGGCGCACGCCACCAGTCTGCCGGTCGGCCGGGCGATCGACGCGTTCGTTCAGGTGCGCCCCGGCCCGAACAGGGCGGTCAGCAGGCGGTCGGCGGCGGCGTCGAACCCGTTGGCCGCGGCGAAGGCGAGCGCGGCGCGCTGCAACGAGCGGCGCTGCTCGACGTCGCCGAGCAGCGCACCGAGCACCTCACCCAGCGCCAGGCCCGTCACGTCGATCGGCACGCGCACCGCCGCGGCCGGCGGAAGCTCGGCCAGGCTGCCGGCGTCGGCCACCACGGTGGGGACGCCGTGGGCGAGGCAGTCGGCCACCGCTGCCGACGACTCGCCGTTCGAGTGGGACCGCAGCTGCACCGCCACCGCGGCGCGCCGCAACCAGCCGGCGTAGGCGTCGTCGTCGACCCGGCCGGTCATCACGAGGCGCGTGTCGACGCCGAGTTCGGCGGCCAACCGACGGAGCTCTCGCCGCAGGCCGTCGCCGACGGGTCCCACGAACGCCAACCAGGCGCCGGCCGGCATGGCGGTCAGCGCCCGCACCAGCGCGTCGGGACGCTTCGACTGGTCGACGACGCCGACGCTCACGACGAGCGCGTCGTCGCCGTCGACGGGTTCGTGCCGCGCCCCGGCCGGGGGGCAGGCGAGCGGGCCCACGTCGAGCGCGTCGACGCCCGTCTCGGCGGCGACGAGGCCGGCCGCGTGCGCCGAGTGGACGAGGACCGTGGTGGCGAGCGCCGCCACCTCGCGCACCATCCACACGCCCGCCTCGACGGCGGGGCCCATGCGCAGCTCGGCCTCGCGCAGGAGCGACGGGTCGAACCGTCCGGGTTCGAGCCGTTGGAGTTCGTCGGCCAGCGCGTCGCCGGGCGCGCACAGGCCGGCGTAGGCGCCGATCAACCGGACGTCGTGCAGCTCGGCGGCGCCCGGCCACCGGCGCAGCAGCGCGAGCTGCGTGCCGTGGACGGGGTGGTTGCCGAGCACGTGAACGATCTCGTCGAACCGGCCCGCGCTCGCCTCGGCCTCGAACGTGGCCACGCCGACCACGCGAACGCCGGCCGGTGCCTGGACGTCGGCCGGCGGGACTGCTGTGACGCACGTCAGCTCGACCCGCCGGGCCAGCGCCTCGGCCAGCCGAGCGCTGTACACCGCCACCCCGCTCGGTTCGGGCGGGAGCGGCGTCACCAAGGCCAGCCGGCGCGGCCGGTGCGGGGCCCTGCGCCGACGATCCAACGCTCGCGCGACGGTCGTCGCCGTCGGCTCGGCCGACACGAGCATGTCCCACGGCTCGACCGGCACGAGGTCGGCCAACGCGTCGGCCACGGCGCGGTCGGCCGGCACGAGCAGATCGGCGCGCCGCACGAGCGCGAGCGCGCCGGCCGCGGCGTCGCCAGCCACGGACCCGATCGACGGCACGACCGCCACCACATCGCGGTCGTCGCGCCGAGCGCTCGGCGTCAGCGCGTCGCGGCCCGCCACCAGCACGAGCGCGTCGACGTGGGGGGAGGGTGCATCGCTCGCCATGACGATGGCAGCTTCGCATCCCGGGCGGGCCGGCCGGATGCATCGGCCCGTGGGTCGAGGCCGACCGGTACAGTCGGCCGGGCCCCGCCGGGCCTGCGCCGCCATGACCGATCCCGTCCCTTCCCACCCCGGCCGCGCGCGTTGGCTGCCCATCGTCGTGTTCCTGGTCGCCGCGGCCGCACTGATGCCGTTGGCGCTCGCCGGGCTGCGCGCCTACGCCCCCGTCGACGTGGTGGCCCAGGCCTCGCCGTACCGGGACCGGGCCGAGCGACCGCAGGTCGTCAACCCCGTGCAGAACGACGTGCCAGAGGCGCAGGCCGTGCAGTCCTCGTTCTGGCGCGACGTGCGCGATGGCGAGTTCCAGCTGTGGTCCCACGCCACCGGTGCCGGCGCACCCACCGGCGCGCTGCCCTTCAGCGCGCTGACTGCGCCGCTGGCGCTGCCCTACCTGTTCACCCCGCGCTGGTACGCGCCGGGGCTGCGGGCGTTCGCCACGCTGCTGATGGCCCAGTGGGGCCTGTACCTGCTGGCCCGCCGGCTGCGCATCGGTGTCGGCGCCGCCACCGTGGCCGGGGTGGCTTTCGCGTTCTCGGGGGCGTCGATCATCATGCTGCAGCGCGTCGGCGCCGTGGCGCTCGGCCCGTGGGTGATCCTGGCCCTGCTGCGCGTCGTCGACCGGCCCACGGCGCGCCGAGCCGCGGCTCTGGCCGCGCTGGTGGCGTGGAGCTGGCTCGAGGGGTTCGCGGCGGCCACGCTGTTCACCCTCTACGTCGGTCTCGCGTGGACGCTGTGGTCGCTCGTCGACGGCCGACCGCGCCAGGGCGGCGTGCTGCGTTGGCTGCGACCCCGCCTCGCCGCACTGGCGGCCGGTGGCGTGGTCGGTGGCCTGTTGGTGTCGTTCCAGGTGCTGCCGTTCTCGGCGGTCGTGCGGGACTCGGGGCTGCTCGACACGCGCCGCTTCGACGGTCGCTTCGCCATGGGCCCGTACGCCCTGTTCGGCCAGCTCGACAACGCGGTGATCGGCGGGCTCAAGGGCCCGTGGGTGGGTGCGGCGAACTCGTTCGAAGGGGTCGGCCTCACGGGTTCGATCGCGCTGCTCGGCGCCGTCGTCGCTCTGGCCCTCGCCGCCCGCGGTCGCCTGCGTGTGCACCGGGAAGCGGCGCGGATGGTGCCGTTCCTCGGGGCGGCGCTCGTGGTCATGGTCGTGCTCTGCTACTCGGGTGGCCGGGCGCTCGACCTGGCCTACGCGCTGCCCGGCATGCGGTCGAACACGATCTATCGACACCGATGGTTCATCCCGCTCTTCGCCTCGCTGCTCCTCGCCGTCGCGCTGGACCACGTGTGGCGGCCGCGACCCGCTAGCGCGGACGTGGACGTGGACGCGGACGTGATCGTCGGCCCCGTCGAGGATCCGCTCGAGCGGCCCGTGCCGCCCCGCTGGTCCCGCCGTGCCTCGGCGCTGGCGCTCCTGGGCGGCGCGGTCGTCGTGGGCCGCGCCGTGCCCACGTTCCTCGACGGGCTCCGCTCGTTCCAGCGCACCGGGCCCGTGGTGCGGGCGTTCGCCGCCGCTGCGGTCGTGGCCGTGCTGGCCGGTCTGGTGGCCGCCGCGCCGCGCCTGCGCCGTCGGCCGTCGGTGGCGGCATCGGCGCTGGCGTTGTCGGCCATCGTGTGGGTGCAGCTGGCCGTGCCGATGTACGGGTGGATCCCGATGGTCCGCGTCGACCGGTACTACTCGTCGGCGCCGCTGTACGAGGACCTGCGCGCCCTGGCGGGCACGCGCTGGCGGTTCCTCGGCACGGGCGAGTACACGCCGTACCTGAACTCGGCCGCCGTCGAGGGCCTGCTCGACGTGCGCACCACCCCTGTGCTCGACAAGGGTTACCGCGACCTCGTCGTGTCGGGCCTGCCGACCGCGTTCGACGCCGACCGCCTGAAGACGGTGATCGCCCGCAAGGACCTCGACCCGACCAGCCCGGTGCTCGACGAGTTGAGCGTGCGCTACCTGGTGCTCGGCACCAACGACGTGCCGCTCGGCGAGGCCGAGGCTCCGGTGTCGCCCGACGGCTGGGTGGCACCCGACGCCGTGGCGGGTCTGGCGCCGCGCCGTGCGCCCGGCGGCGTGGCCGGGGTGGGGCTCGCCGTGAGGCTCGACCCGGACGCGCCGCGTTCGGCGTGCACCGGTTTCGTGCGCGTGGCCGTGTCGCAGGGCGGCCGTGAGCTCGGCGCGTCGCGTCGACCGGCGTGGGACGTGGAGGACCTCGCCGACGGCGCCGACCTCACGTTGGCCGTCGCCGGGGGCGACGCCCTGGCCGCGGACGACCCCCTCACGCTCGACGTGCGGGTCGAGGAGGGGACCTGCCCGGCGCTGCAGGTCGGCACGGTGGCCGGCGAACCCGCCGCCCGGTGGTTCTCCACGCCGTTCGACGGCTCGTGGCGCGTGGTCGCCACGCGTCAGGCGTGGGTGTACGAACGGCCGAGCGCGCGGCCGCTGGTGCGCACGCCCGACGGCGAGGTGCTCGCGACTCGGCTGGTGTCGAACGGTGTGCGGGCCACGGTGGCCGCCACCGCCGACACGACGGTGACGGTGGCCGAGAACGACGACCCGGGGTGGGTGGCGCGCGTCGACGGCCGCCGCGTGCGGCCCGTGACCGTCGACGGCGCGCTCGTCGGGGTGCCGGTGCCCGCGGGCATCCACGAGATCCGTCTCGACTACGCGCCCGAGGGATTCGTCGCCGGCCGGGCGCTC
>JANPGL010000385.1:0-2543 GCA_031423915.1 Actinomycetes bacterium
AGCGCTGACGCCGAGCGCCCACGGGCGCGTCGCGGCGCCGGCGGGGGACCGCCCGACGGCGTCGCCGCGTACGGGGTCCGAACCGTGCGTGCTGTCTGCCATCGGGCATTGAACGACGGCCACCGCGGCCGACACCGAACCTGGACAAGGACGCCAATTGCCTGCCGGCTCGCCGGCAGGCTCCGCCAAAGACGTCTAAGGAGAGACGAATGATCTGCTTGCACCGCATCCGCGGTGAGGAGCTCTGGATGAACCCAGACCTCATCGTGTTCGTGGAGAGCACAGGGCACGACACCGTGATCACGCTTGCCGACGGCAACCGTGTCCTCGTGCAGGAGGCGCCGGCCGACGTGAGTGCAGCGGTGCTGCGCTTCCGCTCGACGGTCCTGGCTGCCGCGGACGAGCTCGGCACGTTCTTCGTGCTACCGGCGGCCGCCAACGGCGACACCGCACCGGTCGTCAGCCTCAAGCAGGCGCGCGACCAGCGGTCGGGGGGCTGAGCCATGGTGCTTCCCATCGGCATGGTCGTGGCGTTCATCGCCATGTGCGCCTCGACGATCCTCGAAGGCGGCAGCCTCGGCGCCCTCTTCGCCGTTCCGTCCGTCGTGCTCGTCTTCGGCGGCACGTTCGGCGTGACGATCGCCTGCTTCACGTTTGGCGACGTGATGAAGATGCCCGGCATCGTGATCAAGGCGATGCTCTCCAACCCGCGCGACCTCGCCAAGGTCATCGGGGAGCTCGTCGAGCTGGGCGACGTCGCCCGCAAGGAAGGCCACCTGGCGCTGGAAGGTCGCCTCGCCGCTATCGAAGACCCGTTCCTCAAGCACGGCCTCACGCTGCTCGTCGACGGCGCGGACGAGGGCCGCATCCGCGACGAGCTCGACGGCTACACCGCGGCGGTCACCGAGCGACACACCCGGTACAAGGAGATCGCCGTCAAGGGCGCCGGCTATGCCCCCATCCTCGGCCTCGCCGGCACGACGATGGGCCTCATCAACATGCTGGGCCACCTGTCGAACCCCGAGGAGATCGGCCACAGCCTCGCCGTCGCCATGACCGCCACGCTGTACGGCCTCGTGCTCGGCAACGTCGTGCTCACGCCGATCGCCGACAAGCTCGGCCGCATGCACGAGACCGAGATGATGGCCTACGAGATGATGGTCGACGGGATCTGCACCATCCTCCACGGTCTGCCCGGCCGCGCCATGCTCGAGCGTCTCGAGGCCTGGCTGCCGCCGTCGGCTCGCACCAGCGGCAAGAAGGCTGCGTGATGGAAGTCGTGCGCGTGCCCCAGTGGGGGCGGCGGTGAGCGGCCACGGCGGCGGCGGCGGCAAGAAGAAGCGCCGCGGCGGCCACGGTGGTGGCGGCGGCCACGGCGACGCCCGCTTCCTGGTCACCTACGCCGACCTCCTGACCGTGCTCATGGCCCTGTTCCTGGTCCTGTGGGTGCTGGCCACCATCGACCTCAACAAGTTCAAGAAGTTCACCCAGGGCTTGGGCGACTTCGGCAACCCGGCGGCCGAGGTGGTGAAGGACATCTCCGAAGCCTCTCCCGGCGAGACCACGCCCGAGGTGACCGAGCCCGACCCGACGGCCGGCGAGACGACCGACACCGTGGCCCCGTCCGACGGGGCCGGTGGCGGCCAGGGCGGCGAGCTCACGAGCAAGGAGCTCGAGGGCGTCGCCGACCAGCTGACCGGCAGCCTGGCGGCGGCCGGTGTGCCCACCACGGCCAGCACCATCCGGGTCGAGGCGCGCGGTCTCATCGTGACGATCCAGACCGACGGCGTGCTCTTCGAGTCCGGCGCCGCCCAGATGACCCAGGGCGGCCGCGACATCCTGGCCGTGCTCGCTCCCGAGTTCTCCGCGATCGACAACAAGATCATCATCGAGGGCCACACCGACAAGCGGCCGCTGGCCCGCGTCGGTTTCGACAACTGGAACCTCTCGGCCGACCGCGCCATCTCGGTGCTGCGCACCCTAAAGGACGACCTGGGCGTGCCCGGGGGCCGCCTGGCCGCCACGGGCTACGGCGAGTTCCACCCGGTCGACCCCGGCGACACCCCCGAGGCCTACGCCAAGAACCGCCGCGTCGAGATCGTCGTCGTCGCCAAGAACGCCACGACCCCGGCACCCGCCAAGAAGCCCGCCCCCGCGGCGGACGCCGCCGCCGCCGACGGTACCGACGGGATCCCCGCGGGCGAGGACGCACCGACCACCGAGACGTCGGCCGCCACGAAGGCCGAACCCAAGAAGGCCGCCGGCTCACCCACCTCGAGCAGCGAGGCCCACGCAGCCGACGGGCACTGACCGCCGGCGGCACACGTGGGCCGGGCCGGCGGAGCGGCCACCACGGTCTCCATGACACCCACGATGGGTTTCGCAGGAGCCACGATGACCGTCACCAACTCAGAGCCCAATTGGGAGCGTGCCGACTTCCGGCGCCCGAGCCGGCTCTCGCGCGATCAGATCCGCTCGCTCGACGTCTTCCACGAGACGTTCACGCGCCGTCTGGGCGCCGTGTTCGGGTCGGCCATCCGCAC
>JANPGL010000386.1:0-2410 GCA_031423915.1 Actinomycetes bacterium
CGGCGGTGGCATCGAGCTGGGGATTGTCGGTCGTCTGGCGGAGCTCGAGGGTCACGGTCGACGTGACCACGTCGACCGCCATGGTCTGCATCTCCGGTCGGTCCTTGAACGTCTGGGGCAGCGACACCTCGTCGTCGAAGTGCCACGTGACGGCCACGATGCGCCGCATCTGCGTGAAGCGGTCGAAGTTCGAGCACAGGTCGACCTTGGCGTAGCCCGGCACGAGCCCGATCTCGGTCAGGTGGACCTTGCCCGCGAACGCGAACGTCACCGTGGCGCCCGCACCCGCGCCGGCCACCCGCCACGCCGTCGCCAGGTTCCCGTCGACGATGTTGTCGACCGAGTAGTTCACGGGCTGGCCGCAGCTGTCGGGCAGGTCGCGCTCGGTCCCCGACGCTTCCAGACCGACCGGCGCGATCGGACCCACGGCCACGGAGCCGCTCACCGTCGTGGCTGCCGCCGGCGCAGCGGTGGTGGTCGGTGCCGCGTCGGCCGCCACCGACGTGGTCGTCGAGCGGCGGTTCCGCCCACCGGTCGAGCGGGCGGCGTCGTCGGCCGCCTCCTGTTGACCGCGCAGCTCGGCGGTGTCGAACAGTTGGCGCGCCCCGTAGGCCAAGCCGCCGAGCACTGCCAGGGTCACCACCCAGCGGGCCGTGAAGACGGCGGCGGCACGGCGGCGGCTGTGGGGCACGGGCTCATCGTGGCACGGCGGGAACTCCGGCCGGCGGCAGCGGGCCCGTGCCGTACGCTCGGTCTCATGGAGCCGCTGCGCGTCGGATCGCTCACCATCCAGGCCTTCCACGACGGGGTCGCCGTGTTGGAACCGACGATGTTCACGCGTGCGTCCGACGGCGCGCCGGGCGACTGGGCCGCCCACGGCCACCTGCTCGACACCGATGGGTTGCTGCGCGTTCCCGTGGGCACGTTCGTGGTTCGGACCGGCGACGTGACGGTGATGCTCGACGCCGGGGTGGGCGTCGTCGACGACCCCATGTTCTCGGGACACGAGCTGCTCGAGAACATGGCCGCCGGCGGCGTTCGACCCGAGGACGTCGACGTGATCGTGGTCTCGCACTGCCACGCCGACCACACGGGTTGGCTCACCGTCGACGGCGTGCCCACCTTCCCCAACGCCACGGTCCGCATCGGGGCGGACGACTGGCGCTACTTCGTCGACCAGGTCGGTGGCGGGCGACGCCGCGCCGCCCGGCTGCAGGCCATCGAGTCACGGGTCGAGCTCATCGACCGCGACGGCACCGTCGTGGCGCCGGGCATCACGACGCGGGCCACCCCCGGCCACACGCCCGGGCACACGAGCACGGTGATCTCGAGTGGCGACGAGCGGATGATCGTGCTCGGCGACGCGTTGCACTGCCCGGCTCAGCTCACCGAGAGCGAGTGGCAGTTCTTCTACGACGTCGACCGCGACCTGGCGTCGCGCAGCCGGGAGGCGCTGCTGCGCGAAGCCGACGATCCCCGCACGGCCCTGCTGCCCGCCCACTTCCCGGGCATGCGCGCCGCTCGGCTCGTCGCCGCGCAGGCCGGGCCGCGCATGTGGTCGCTCGGCTGACTCACCGGTCTCGGACGACACCTGCCTCGAGGTCGCAGGCGCCGTTGGCGCAGACCTCGACGTCAGCATCCACGGTGCGCCAGCCCCGTCGCACCATCAGGCCGTAGATCTCGCAGCCGAGGCACAGCCCGAGGACCGCCTCCAACCACATGAGGGTGAGGCACACGAGGCAGATCGTCCGGGGTAGCGGGCCGTGCACGCCGCTGTTCGTGATGACCGCCATCGCCAGTGCCATGACGGCGCCGAGTGTCCAGGCGAAGCGCTTGGGCTTGGCCGAGACCCAGAGCGGGGCGTCGCGGCGGGTGACCCATCCGGCGACCACACCGCACGGGCTGCGCTCGAGCCCGGCCGACACGCGGATGAGGAAGTCGACGAAGAAGAAGGTGCTGACCGCGCGGATCGGCCAGAACACCTTGTCGAAGTTGGCGTACACGAACGCCACGGCGCCGAGCGCCATCGTGATGCCCGCGGCGGCACGGACCCGGTGCTCGTCGACGGTCGCGGCCTGAAGCGTCTTGCCGTCGGCGTCTCGCGCGATGGCGGGGCGGGTTGGAGTGATCACACGGCCTCCAGTTGGGTGAACCGGCCGGTGAACGGCGTTCACGGCTCGGCCGCCAGACCCGGGAGTCCGGTCCGGGATACGCGCTCCGGCGGCCCGGGGTCAGCCGATGGGGTCCGTGGCCACCACCCCGTCGTCCGACACGTTCGCCGTCCAGATCCGGCCGTCCCAGTAGCGCAGCTGGTGACGTCCCGTGGGGTCGGGGTGCCAGGCGGCCGCGGGCGCTGCGGCGACGGCACCGACTGGCGTGGCCGCGCCGCCCATCAGCGGCGGGGCGGCGG
>JANPGL010000387.1:0-7362 GCA_031423915.1 Actinomycetes bacterium
CGCGAAGGCGGTAGACGGGCACGTTGTGCAGCGTCTCGACACCGCCGGCGCGCTCGCCGTCGAGCCAGACGAGTTCGAGCACGTCGAGCTGCGGGATGGCGTACCGCGCACCGGCACACAGGACCACGAGCGCCGGCACGATGGCCAGCGTCAGCGGGATCTTCACCCGGATCGTGGTGCCGACGCCGAACTCGCTCTGCAGGTCGACGGCGCCGCCGATCTTCTCGATGTTCGTCTTCACGACGTCCATGCCCACGCCCCGACCCGACACGTTGGTGACGGCCTCGGCGGTGGAGAAGCCCGGCATGAAGATGAGCTGGCGCGCATCGCGGTCGGCCATGGCGGCGGCCTGCTCGTCGGTGAGCAGCCCACGCGACACGGCCTTCGCCTTGACGCGCTCGACGTCGATGCCGCCGCCGTCGTCGGTGATCTCGATGATCACCTGCCCGCCCTCGTGGTGGGCCCGCATGTGGAGCACGCCCTGGGCGGGCTTGCCGCGAGCGATGCGCTCCTCGGGCGTCTCGATGCCGTGATCGACGGAGTTGCGGATGACGTGCGTCAGCGGGTCCTTGATGGCCTCGATGATCGTCCGGTCGAGCTCGGTGTCCTCGCCCTCGGTCTCGACCCGCACCTGCTTGCCGCAGGTCTGCGACAGGTCGCGCACCACGCGGGGGAACTTCGCCCACACGGTACGAATGGGCTGCATGCGGGTCTTGAGGACCGCTTCCTGCAGCTCGCTCGTCACCAGGTCGAGCCGCTGCGAGGCCGCCATGACGGCCGGGTCGGCCGCATGGTCGATGTGCTGGAGGATGTTGTTCCGGCTGAGGACGAGCTCGCCCACCAGCGTCATGAGGCGATCGAGCAGGCCGACGTCGACGCGGATGTTGGCGTCGGAGATCTTGCCCTTGCCGTCACCGGCGGCGACTGGCTGGCCGCTGTGCACCGCCAGCGCCTCGTCGAGCACCTCGGGACGGACGACGCCGTCCTCGAGGAGGATCTCGCCGAGCTTGCGGGCATCGCCAAGCCCCTGCGCGGCGAGTGCCAGGGAGACCTCGTCGGGCTCGACGGCACCCATCTCCACGAGGACCTCACCGAGCGCGGGCACACCCGGCTTGGGCGACGGGTGCCCACCGACGCCGACCTCGGCGGTCACCTCGGCGGTCACCTCGGCCGGCGCCGCCGGCTTGCGCTTGCGACCCTTCGCCTTCTCGGCGGGAGCGGGGGCCTCGGCCACTGCGACCGCCGCGGGGGCGTCGGTTGCCGGCGGAGCCTCCGCAGGTACGGCGGCCTCGGCCGGTGCGGCGATGGCGACCGGCACGGGCTTGCCCTCCTGGATCGCCGACAGTCGGGCGATCAGGTCGGCGTACGGCTCGTCGCCATCGTTGCCCGAGGCCTCGATCGTCTGGAGCATCTGGCGGACGGCGTCCACCATGGCCAGAAGGGCGTTCGTGACCTGCTCGTCCAGTCGGAGCGACCCGTCACGCAGCTTGCTCAGCAGGCTCTCACCGACGTGCGTCAGCGCTTGGAGCCGGTTGAACCCGAGGAACCCACACGTCCCTTTGATGGTGTGGATCGTCCGGAACACGCTCGAAAGCACGGACCGATCCCCAGGACGCTGCTCCAGCTCGAGCAGATCCCGGTCGAGTTGGTCGAGGTTCTCATGGCTTTCGACCAGGAACTCGCCGACGACTTCATCGATGTTGTCCACCCGCTCACCTCGCCTCGACGTGCAAAGGAACGATCGGTCAGCCGACGGCCGGACTTGAGGAGCTTCTGCCTCCGTCCGCGACGAGCTGACGGGAGACCCACCCGCGGACGCCTCCCAGTGGTCCGCGGGACCGGATCAGGCCAGGTGACAGGTCTCGTTGAAGCTGTGCAGCACGGCGCCGTTGGGGCCGAGGGCGATCCGCGACACCGACGCCTGGTCGAGGTGCGTTCGCCACGAGAGCTCGACCGGCGCGCCCAGGGCCCAGGCCACGGCCGCTTTGATGGGCGACACGTGGCTGACCACGGCGATGGTCCGCCCCTCGGCCGCCGCCGCCAGATCGTCGAGCGCGCCCCAGACGCGGGCCGACAGGGCGGCGATCGACTCGCCGCCGGCGGGCACGAAGTCGATGTCGCTGCGCCACTTCTTCCACACCTCTGCGGGCACGTCGCGTGTCGGGACGCCGTCGAAAGCGCCGTAGTCGAGCTCGATCCAACGATCGTCGACCTCCACAGCCTTGCCGTCGAGGTGCGCCGCGGTGTCTCGGGCCCGGCGCAGCGGGCTGCTCACCACCAGGTCGACGGTGCCGATCAGACGGGCGATGGCGGCCGCCTGTTGCTGCCCGACGTCGTCGAGCGGCTCGTCGATCCGTCCCTGGAGCCGGCCTTCCGCGTTCAGGCGGGTACGGCCGTGACGTACCAGGACCAGCACGTCAGGGGTTCCTGCCGGTCAGCATGTCGGCACGCTACCGCGCGGTTCCCGGCGTAACTGCGGGGCGAGCCACCGCAACAGCCCGAGACCCACCAGTTCGAGCGGAAGGTCCCACCACCCCCGGGTCAGGCTCGGCAGGCGGGCGTCGGGCAACGCCAGACCCGTGAACGGCCACCAGAAGACCCGCGTGTCTCGGAACACCCCGTCGAGGACCAGGTGGAGGAACATCCCGATGGGCACGGCCAGGAGGCGTCGGCGGATGGGACGCCGGCCCAAGGTGGCCAGCATCACCGCGGCGAGCACCGCGATGGGAGCCACCACCGAGTGGAGGGTCCGGGCTCCACCGAACCAGACGTCGACGACGTCGGGCACGACCGCCCCGACGGCCAGGAGGCGGTAGTCGAACCGCGGGTCGCGGAACACGAACCACACGATGGCGGCCGACCCGCCGACGAACCAGAACAGCACGGCGAGCTAGGAGCGGACGAGCATCCGCCCGCACGACTCGCACTCGGCCGGCTCGTCGGGGGGCAGGTGGGCGATGTCCTGGAGCTCGGACGACGACAGATGGATGTTGCAGCCGGTGCACGTGCCGTTGAGGAGGCGGGCGATGGCGATGCCCCCGAGCTTGGCCCGCTTCGACTCGTACGTGGCCACGGTGTCGGGGTCGATGGCGTCGACCAGCGGCTGGCGGCTGGCGGCCATGGCCACCAGCTCGGCGTCGATGTCGGTCGTGCGGACCGCCAGCTCGGCCTCGGCCACGATGAGGTCGGCCGCCAACGCCTCGAGCCGCTCGTCGACCGATCCGGCCTCGGCGTCGACCGGCTCGAGCTGCTCCATCAGCTCCAACTCGGCGTCCTCGAGCTCGACCTGGCGCTGGTGGGCGGTGTCGAGCTCGTGCTGGAACGTCTGCGCCTCGCGCGGCACCGAGGTGGCGGCGAGCCGCTTGGCCAGGTCACCCTGCTTGGTCCGACTGGCCACCACGTCCTTCTCGATGGCGGCCTGACGCGCTTCCAGTTCGGCCTGGATCGCGGCCAGTTCGGTTCGGCGGGCGACCAGGGCGTCGCGCGCCTGGATGATGTCGCGTCGTCGGGTCGCCTCGGGCATGCTGGCCCGACGGTGACGGGCCTGTTCGATGGCGATGTCGTGGTCCTGTAGGGCGAGCAACGAGGCGAGGGTCATTCAGGGCTTCCGGGTCGTCGGCGTGGTTCTGCCCCTCGTGGTCGGGGTCTTCGGCACCGTACCCGGCGGCGGGTCCCCGCCGGCACCCGGGTCGCCCTCGATCGTCGTCGTGGGCTTCGGTGCGGCGATCACGAAGCCGCCGTAGTGGCAGTTGTAGAACTGCTGGCCGATCGGCGCGGTCGCCGCCGGGGCCTGGGCGTCGTTCGGGTCGAACGGGGAGGTGGCCGGCGTCTTGCCGGGCACCAGCCGGATGCCGGCCTCCTCGTCGCCGATCACGACACCGAAGCAGTCCTGACCGGTGGCGTACACCCGGGCCGGCCGGCGTTCCGGCGCGGGCGGCGCCTCCCAGTCGGCCGCGGCCAGGTTGGCGTGCAGCGTCTCGTTCAGGTCCTTCCAGATGAGCGCCGGGTACGAACCGCCGAACACCTTGCTGAAGGCCTGCTGGCCCTCCGGCGGCCGGGTGAACTCGGGGATGTCGATCATCGGCTCGGGCGTGTTGGGGTTCCCGACGTACACGGCGGTGGTGTACTGCTTGGTGAAACCCACGTACCACGCGTGCTTGTCGGCCTCGTAGGTCCCGGTCTTGCCCGCCTGCGGTCGGCCGTCTTCCAGCTTCGCCCTCGTCGCGGTGCCCTGGCGCACGACCCCTTTGAGGATGTCGACCGTGCGGAGCGCGGCACCGCGCTCGAGGGCCACGTTGTCGGTCACCTGGTGCTGGTAGATGATCCGGCCCTGGCCGTCCTCGATCTGTTCGACGTAGAACGGGTCACGCTGGATGCCTTCGTTGGCGAGCGTCGACGCGCCAGCGGCCATGTCGAGTGCCGACACCTCGTTGCCGCCGGTGGCGAACGAGAAGAGGTCCTCCAACTTGCCCTTCACGCCCATCCGATGGGCCGTGGCGATCACGCGGGGACCACCCACCGAGAAGTACATCCGGATGAATGCGCAGTTGACCGAGTTCCACGTCATCTGGTCGAGCCGGCCGGCGCCATCGTGGGTCTCGTCCGAGTCCTGCTTGTACGGGTCGTCGCCTGCAGGCGGGGTGTGCCAGAACTCGCACGTGCGGTCGTTGATGCCGTTGATCTGGTCGTCGGGCTGCAGGCCGGCGGCCACGCCGGCCGCCAGGATGAACAGCTTGATGGCCGAACCCGTCTGGCGGGGCGTGGTGGCCAGGTTGACCTGCGTGGTGGCGAAGCCCGGCCCGCCCACCATGGCGCGCACCGCCCCGCTCGAGTTGTCGAGCACGACGACCGCGGCCTCGATGCGGCCTCCGGTGGCGGGCAGCTGGCGATCGCGCGCGTCGACGGCTGCCTGCTGGGCCGTCGGGTCGAACGTGGTGGTGATCTTCAACCCGCCGCGGAACAGCGCGTTGTACCGCTGCTGGTAGTCGGCGCCCAGGATCGTCGACCCGTTCAGCAGGAACTTGCGCACCTCGGCGGAGAAGTAGGTGCGTGCGGTCTGCACCTTCGTCGCGCTCTGCAGCCGGTCGGGCAGCGGCCAGGTGGCCCCGAGCTGCTCGGCTTCGGCGTCGGTGAGCCGTCCGACCTTCACCAGCCGCGTGAGGGCTTCGCGGAAGCGGCTCCGGCTCCGCTCGGCACGGTAGATGGGGTCGTAGCCGCTGGGGTTGCGGATCATGCCGGCGAGGAACGCGCCCTCGGGAAGCGTGAGGTTCTGGACGTCCTTGCCGAAGTACGTGCGAGCGGCCGACTGGAGCCCGTAGGCGTTGTTCCCGAGGTAGATGCGGTTGAGGTATGCCTCGAGGATCTCGTCCTTGGTGAGGCGCTTCTCCAGCTCCACGGCATAGGACGCCTCGAGGATCTTGCGGTTGGCGTCGCGCCTCGAACCGACGAGCGCCAGCTTCACCAGCTGCTGGGTGATCGTCGACCCTCCCTGAGTCGTGCCGCCCGCCGACACGTTGGCCAGGCCGGCGCGCATCAGGCCCTTGGCGTTCACACCCCGGTGCTCGTAGAAGCCCGCGTCCTCCACCGCCAGAACGGCCCGGACCACGTCCGTCGGCACGTCGACGAGCTTGAACGGCTGCACGTTCTCGACGAAGAGGTCGTCGATCTGGTTGCCCACGACGTCGTACATCTTCGAGCCCTGCGCCAGGGGCGACAGGTCGGGGATCGATCCCATGGCCAGGTCGACGGCGTGGACGTAGCTGGCGGCGTGCGGGGTGACGGCCGCCACGGTCCCGGTCACGCCCAGGGCGGCGACCACGACGACGAGGGCGAGGCGAAGCAGCGAACGCACGGCCCTGCGAGGCTATCCCGGGTCGACCGCCGGATGGCGGCGCGCCGACCGCTCACGCGGCGTCGGCGCCGACCGCGGCACTAGCGTTCGGGGCGTGACGACACCCCTGCCCCGCCGACCCTTCCGATTCGGCGTCCAGGCCTCGACCGCGCCGGACCGTCGCACCTGGATCGAGCTGGCCCGCCGCGTCGAGAGCCTGGGCTACGACACGCTGACGATGCCCGACCACTTCACCGACCAGTTGGCCCCGGTGCCGGCGCTCATGGCCGCCGCCGACGCCACCGAGCGGCTCCGGGTGGGTGCGCTCGTGTGGGACAACGACTACAAGCACCCCGTCGTGCTGGCCAAGGAGCTCGCCACGATCGACCTGCTGTCCGAGGGTCGGCTCGAGCTCGGCATCGGTGCCGGGTGGATGCGCACCGACTACGACGCCGCCGGCATGACCTACGACCCACCGGGCGTGCGCATCGACCGTTTCGTCGAAGGCCTGTCGGTGCTGCAGGGCTGCTTCGCCCACGGGGCGTTCTCGTTCGCCGGCAGCCACTACACGATCACCAACTACGACGGGCTCCCCAAGCCGATCCAGCGGCCGGGCCCGCCCATCCTCATCGGGGGTGGCGGCAAGCGGGTCTTGTCGATCGCGGCACGCCACGCCGACATCATCGGGATCAACGGCACGATGGCCGCCGGCGCCGTCGGCCCCGACGCGCTCGCTTCGATGACCGCCGAGGCCGTCGACGACAAGGTCGCCATCGTGGTCGCCAAGGGCGCCGACCGGCTCGACGCCATCGAGCTGAACGTCCGGGCGTTCTTCGTGTCGATCACCGACGATCGGGCCGCCACCGTCGAGCAGCTGGCCGGCGGGCTGCAGCTGACCCCCGAAGCCGTGCTGTCCACGCCGTTCGCGTTGGTCGGCACCGCCGCTCAGCTCGTCGAGGACCTTCAGGCCCGCCGAGACCGATGGGGCTTCTCGTACGTGATCGTCGGCGCCGAGGACGTGGACGCGTTCGCCCCCGTCGTGGCGGAGCTCACCGGCCGCTGAGCCCGACCGGGGACCGCGCCTTCGGGTTCTGCGCCCCTTGCGTCTCACCGGCGAGACCCTCGGGGCTCGGAACCTCGACGGATCGAGCGCGTTCCGGTTCTGCGCCCGCACCGTCCCACCCGCGAGCACGAATGGGCCCGGAACGTGCGAAGGAGGCGTCTGCACCCTGGTCAGGCGGCGACGCCCGGGTTCCGAGCCCCGCCCGTCTCCGGGGTGAGGCCACCCGCGCCCGGAAGTCGGCGGACCAGGGCCGAGCGGAGGCGCGCGACGGCGGCGGCGCGGTTGCCGACCACCATCCGCCACGTCAGGCGCACTACCAGCCACCCGACGGCGGCGAGGGCCAGGTCGCGCTCGCGGTCCTGCTCCCAGGTCCGACGCTTGGCGCCGTGCTCGTCCCAGCCGTCGACCTCGACGACCACCCGGGACACCTGGAAGCAGAAGTCGACCTCGTAGCCCTCGACGACCCCGT
>JANPGL010000388.1:0-5639 GCA_031423915.1 Actinomycetes bacterium
AGGTGGCGGAGCCGCACCAGCGCGTCGCGGGCACGGTCGGCGTCGGCCAGCAGCGAGCTCTCCGTGAGCTCCAGCTCGAGGTGGGCGGCGTCGAGCCCGCGACGCGCTGGTGCGGCTCCGCCACCTCGGGGTGACGCTGGCGGTCGACGACTTCGGCACCGGGTACGCGTCGATCCCGTACCTGACCGGCCTCCCCGTGCACGTCGTCAAGATCGACCAGTCGTTCGTGTTCCACCTCCACGACGATCCCCAGGCCCTCGCCGTCACCCGCTTCTCGATCGAGTTGGCCCACGGCCTCGGCCTGACGACCGTGGCCGAAGGCGTCGAGGACGCCGCGACGCTCGACACGCTGCGGGGCCTGCGCTGCGACCTGGTGCAGGGCTACCACCTCGCCCGCCCGATGGCCGAGGAGGACCTCGTGACCTGGCTCGAACGTGCCGACGTGAACGTTGCCGCAACCGGGGTGGCGTCGTGAGGCGGACCCTGGCCGTCGCGCTCGTGGCCGCCGCGCTCCTCGGCGCCTGCCAGGACGAGCCCGTCGCCGCACCGACCGTGCCCCGGCTCTACGACCTGACCCACGACCCGATGGCGGGCGTGGTCTCCGACCCGGCGGCAGGCGTGCCGGCCGACCGGCTCCGGCTGGTCGTCGAGGACCTGTTCGAGTGGCACAGCGTCAGCCTGGCCGGATCGTTGCGGACGACGGCCACGCTCGGGCCCGGGCAGCAGGCCTGGGTCGACCAGCTGGCGGTCAACAGCGACGAGCTGGCGCGCGCCATCGGGCTCGTCTACGGCTCGGCCGGCGCCCGGGCGTTCGACCAGCAATGGTCGCAGCACACCCAGTTCCTCGTCGACTACGCCGCCGCCAGCCAACGCGGCGACGGGGTCGCCCGCGCCGAGGCCCGCACCAAGCTCGCGGCCTACGAGCGCGACGCCGGACTGCTGCTCGATCGTGCCACCGAGGGTCGTCTGCCCGCTGCGGTCGTCGAGGGGCTGCTTCGGGAGCACGTCGAGCGGATGCTGGCGTCGGTCGACGCCGCCGTCGCCGCCGATCCCGATCGCGCCACGAGCCTCGTGCTCGAGGATCACGGCTACCTGACGACCGTGGCCGACGCGCTCGCGGGCGCGTTCGCCGCCCAGTACCCCGACCGGTTCGCCGGCCCGCTCGACACGGGGTATGCCCAGTTCTGCTCCGTGGGCCGCCGGGCCGTGGGCGCCTACGCCATCGCTGCGCTCGGCCAGGGTGACGTCGCCGTCGACGATCCCCACCTGGTCGAGCCCGGGCGTGCCGTCGCCGAGTCGCTCGGCGCAGCGTGGGACCCGGGCGTCGAGCTCCTCGCGCCCTGGCGTGCCGTCGCCTCCGCCGACCCCGATGCGCTGCCCGCCGCGGTGAAGCGCTCACTGGCCGCCGCCGCCGCTCACGTCGACACACTGGCGCCCGACGCCGCGGCCGCCTGACGCGAACGCACCCGCTCCCTCGAGAGGAAGCGGGTGCGGCGCTGCGACGGTTCGGGTTCGGTCAGCGGCCGGTGCGGGCCGGGCGGCCCTCACCGTTGCGCGCCGCCCGGTACGGGGCGCCGGCGATCTTGCCGGGGCGCGGGCCCGTGGGGCGCGGGCCGTCGGCGCGAGCGCCGGGCGCCGCACCGTTGTTGCCGTAGCGGGCGGGCCCGCCGTTGCCGTCGGCGCGAGCGGGGCGGGCGTCTCCGTATCGAGCCGGGCCGTTGCCGTAGGAACGGGCCGGGCGGGCGTCGTTGTTGCCGTAGGGCCGGGCCGGTCGGTCGTTGCGGGCCGCGTAGCCGGGACGATCGTCGCGGGGCGCCGCCGCCGGGCGGTCGTCACGGGCGTAGCCCGGGCGATCGCTGCGGGGGGCCGCGGGACCGTTGCCGTACGAACGGGGGGCGCGATCGTCACGGGCGTAGGCGGGGCGGTCGTTGCCGGCGTAGCCGGGGCGGCCGGCCGGCTTGTTGCCGT
Source organism: Actinomycetes bacterium (assembly GCA_031423915.1). Taxonomy (GTDB): domain Bacteria; phylum Actinomycetota; class Acidimicrobiia; order Acidimicrobiales; family Ilumatobacteraceae; genus JANMAT01. The sequence continues at coordinate 1,969 of JANPGL010000388.1, forward strand.
ACGAACGCGCCGGGCGGTCGTCACGGCCGGCGCCCGGGCGGCCGTAGCCGGGCCGGTCGTTGGTCGCGCCGCCGTTGTGCTCGCGCTCGGCGCGCTCGTACTGCGCCGTCCGTTCGCTGCGCTCGTAGCGCTCGCCCTTGGGCTTGTCGACGATCACGGGCACCTCGCCCGCCTCGATGTGGTCGAGGTTCGGCTGGCTGCTGCCGTTCGGGAAGTTGAAGGCACGCTGCACGCTGCGGGCGTGGCGACGCTGATCGGGCGTCACGAGCGACACCACGACACCGCGCTCGCCGGCGCGGGCCGTGCGGCCCGAACGGTGCTGATAGTCGGTGGGGCTGTCGGGCAGGTCGTGGTGCACGACGCAGGCGACCTTCTCGACGTGGATGCCGCGGGCGGCGACGTCGGTGGCGACCAGCACGGCCACGCGGCCGCGGTGGAAGTCGGCGAGGCTGCGATCGCGCGCGGCCTGGCTGCACCCGCCATGGATCACGGCGGCCTGGACACCCATCGTGTTCAGCTTCTCGGTGAGGCGATCGGCGCCGTGCTTGGTGCGGGTGAAGATCATGGTGCGGCCGGCCTTGCGCACGATCTCGGCGCTGAGCTGCGTGCGCTGGTCGACGGAGGACGTCCAGAACAGGTGGGTCGACTTGCCCATGTCCTCTTCCTTCGGAGCCACCGAGTGCTTGGCGGGGTCCTTCAGGTGGGTGCGCGCCAGGCCGTCGGCGGCGCCGTCGAGCGTGGCGGAGAACAGCATCGTCTGGCGGTCGGGCTGGGTCTGGTCGACGATGCGGCGCACGCAGGGCAGGAAGCCCATGTCGGCCATGCGGTCGGCCTCGTCGATCACGACGACCTTGACGCGGTCGAGGTGGACGTAGCCCTGCTCGATGAGGTCTTCCAGGCGGCCGGGGCAGGCGACGAGCACGTCGACGCCCTTGCGCAGGTTGGTGACCTGGGGGCCCTGCTTCACGCCGCCGTAGACGGTGGCCGAGAACAGGCCGCGGACGCGGCACAGGCCCTGGAGCACGCCGTGGATCTGGGCGGCCAGCTCGCGGGTCGGGGTGAGCACGAGCGCGGCGGGGCGGTACGGCGCACCCTTGCCGAGGCGCGACACGAGCGGGGCGGCGAAGGCGAGCGTCTTGCCCGACCCGGTCGGGGCGGCGGCGACGACGTCACGGCCGGCGAGCAGCTCGGGCATGGTGGCGGCCTGGATGGGGCTGGGCTCGGTGATGCCCTGCGCGGTGAGGTGCGCGACGAGGTCGCGTGCGAGCCCGAGCTCGCTGAACGAGGTAGACACTTGGTTGTCAACTTCCTGATCGAAGGGGGGTGGCGCCCGGTGAAGCACGGCGGACGCCAGCTCTGCAACCGCTTCGACAGAAGGACCACGAAGTGCCACAGAACACCTGTCCGGGGGGACAGGGCTCGACCACCTTAGCGGATGTCGTGGTGCATCCGCTCATCCGTGTGGCCGCAGCCACACGCGGCGCTCACTCCTGGACGAGCTCGATGAGCGTGCCGAAGCTGCCCTTCGGATGGATGAACGCCACGGTGGTGCCGCGGCTGCCCGGGCGCGGGGCCTTGTCGATGGCGGTGGCGCCGGCGGCCAGCATCGCGGCGAGCGCCTCGCCGCAGTCGGCGACGCGGTAGCCGATGTGGTGCAGGCCCTCACCGCGCTTCTCGATGGCCTTGGCCACCGGCGAGTCGTCACGCGTGGGCGTGAGGAGCTGGATGTAGCTCTCGGCCACCTTCAACAGCGCCTCCTCGACGCCGTCGCTCTCGACCACCTCGCGGTGGTCGACGGTGGCGCCGAACGCCCGCTGGTAGTAGTCGATGGCCGCCTCCAGGTCCTTCACGGCGATGGCCACGTGGTCGATCTCGGTGAGCAGCATGGGCTCCATCGTGGCGCAGCCGGGCCGGGCCCGGCCACTGCGCCAGCGGGTACGGTCGGGGCCGCCATGGTCGACGAACCCACGCTCACGCTCCGTCCCGGACGCGAGCGCTCGGTGCTGAGACGGCACCCGTGGGTGTTCTCGGGTGGCGTGGCCAAGGTGAGCGGCGATCCGGCTCCGGGCGAGACCGTGGTCGTGCGGTCGTCCGACGGTCGGGTACTCGGTCGCGCCGCCTACAGCCCACGCTCGCAGCTCGTGGCCCGCTTGTGGACGTTCGAGCCCGACGAGGCGGTCGACGACACGTTCGTGGCGGCCCGTGTCCACGCCGCGGCGGCGCGGCGTTCGGCGCTCGCCGCCCGCACCGACGGCGCCCGGCTGGTGTTCGCCGAGAGCGACGGCCTGCCCGGCGTGGTGGCCGACCGGTTCGGGCCGTGGGTGGTGCTCGAGCTCACCGCCACCGGCGCGGATCGTTGGCGCGACGTCATCGCCGACGCCTGTGCCGCGCTGCCGGGCGTGCGCGGGGTGTACGAGCGGTCCGACGTCGCCGTCCGCAAGAAGGAGGGGCTGCCGGCACGGACGGGCGTGCTGCGCGGCGAGGAGCCGCCGGAGCTCGTCGAGCTCGTCGAGGACGCCCGCCACTACCTCGTCGACGTGCGCCGCGGCCACAAGACCGGCTTCTACCTCGACCAGCGCGACGCCCGGGCCGTGGTGCAGGCGCACGCAGCCGGCCGGCGCGTGCTCGACGTGTTCGCCTACACGGGCGGGTTCAGCGTCGCCGCCGGCGCCGGGGGCGCCGCCGAGGTCGTCACCGTCGATTCGTCGGGGCCGTCGTTGGCGCTCGCCGCGCAGAACCTGCGGGCCAACCGCCTCGAGACGTCGGGTCTGTGCGAGGCCGATGCGTTCGCCGAGCTGCGCGTGCGGCGCGAGGCGGGCGAGCGGTTCGACCTGATCGTGCTCGACCCGCCGAAGCTGGCCCCGCGCGCCGACCAGGTCGACAAGGCGAGCCGCGCCTACAAGGACCTCAACCGGGTGGCGCTCGGGCTGCTGTCGCCCGGCGGGATGCTGGCCACGTTCTCGTGCTCCGGCGCCGTCGACGACGCGCTGTTCCAGAAGATCGTGTTCGGCGCCGCGCTCGACGCCGGGCGCGACGCCTGGATCGTCGGGCACTTCCACCAGCCCGAGGACCATCCGGTGGCGCTCACGTTCCCCGAGGCGGCCTACCTCAAAGGCCTGCTGCTCCGGGTCGGCTGATCGCGGCCGCGTCGACCACGACGACCACGACGACGGCGTCGCGGTCGCGCCACACGCGCCCCTCGACCGGCGCGGCGGCCCCGGCCAGCTCGTGACGCGGCTCGACCCGCACCGTGTCGTCGGCGCGGACGTCGACGTGGAGGTGGCGGCGCGGGTCGATCGTCGAGAGCTCGCCGTCCGCCGCCTCGCTCCACGCCTTGAACGCCGCCTCCTTGGCGCTCCAGAGCGCCGTCGCCGCGTCGTCGGGATCGGGCTGCGCGGCGGCCCACGCCTGCTCGTCGTCGTCGAGCACCATCGTGGCGTCGGCCAGGGGCAGCGCCCCCCGCAGCTCGCGGTCGATGCCGACCGCGGACACGAGCGAACGGGGCGCGGCCAGCACCAGCGCCACGCCGTCGCGGTGGGTGATGCTGCCCGTGGCACCGGCAGGCCAGTGCGGCCGGCCGTCGGCGTGTCCCGGCCCCGCGACCATCGGCGCCGCGTCGATGACGGCGAGCGCCCGGGCCGCGGCGCGTCGCCCGGCGGCGGACGCCACGG